>CATYYP010000061.1 GCA_958415245.1 Schaalia odontolytica
GCGGCCTGATCACGGACCAGATGAAGACTTTTACCACGAGCTTCGACAGCGTCGATGACGAGGTGAAGCAGAAAGCAATCGTTGACACCACCATCGAGACGCTCAACTCGCCGAAGATCACCAACCCTGAGGTCAAGCAGGCTTCCAGCAAGGTGGCCACTGTCCTGACGGACATCCTGGCCTACGGCAAGAAGTACGAGTCGAACCCGAGCGCTGCCGATCAGAACGAGGCCAACGAGCTCATCGCGCGCCTCGGCACCTCGCTACTCTCGCTGAACGACCTCTGCCCCGGGATTGTGGAGAAGTGACGCACACCTACGTCATCTCACCGATCAGGTAGTAGATGGAGGGGCGGCCCATCGGGCCGCCCCTCCAACGCTATGTTCGACTCAACGACAGATCAGTGCTGGTATCCGCACTTGTTGAACAGTTCCGTCTGCTTCGCGCTGAGATCCTCCATGATCTTCTGGTATTCCTCGAGCTTCTGGACGTCCATGCTCATCGGATCCGCCTTCAGGACTCCCGAGTTGTCAGCAGCGGCACGCCATCCAGCAGCGACCTGATCGACGGACTCTTTAATCTCCTTGTTGGTGATCTTCTTAGAGGCCTCTTCGTAGGTGGTGGCAAACGTGGTGTAGGTGTCGGCGATGTTGGCAGCGTCACCATTCTGTGCTGAATTCACGAGGGCGAGGCCCGCGTCATTGAGAGGCTTCTCGAGCAGCTTGCAGGCGTCAGCCTTCGACTGGGACCCACACGCGGCCATGCCGAGAGGGAGAAGGGTCACGAGGATCGCGGCGGCGATGCGGCGCTTCATATGTTTGCTCCTTGATGTGTTGATGATGGATGCTCTTCGAGCCTATCGACCTACGAGAGCCTGACTCAACGGTCAGAGCGTGCCTCTGCTCACACATTGAAAGGCCATAAATAGCGACATGCACGAACGGTAGCCAGGGATGGCCAACAGGCATCAAAATTACCCTCTCAAATCAAGCGAGAGCGCCGACTGGCGAGCACCGTCGACGATCTCACCAAGGACGCTCAGGCCGTGACCAACCACTGACTCATGAGCAACGCAGGAGGGGCGGCCCGACGGGCCGCCCCTCCTCACTGTCTAATCGACCGATAACCAGAGCTGGGGATCAGCGCTCCCCCGCCCCGGCCTCGTCTATTTAGGCCTGTCCGCCGTTCTTCCAGCGACGGAAGAACATGGCCAGCAGCGCGCCGGACAGGTTATGCCACACGGAGAACACGGCTGCCGGGAGCGCGGTCTCCGGGGTGGAGGCGAAGTGGGTCTTCGCCAGCGTCGCGGCCAGCGCGGAGTTCTGCATGCCGACCTCGATCGCGGTCGTGCGCGCAGCCTTGTCGGAGCCGCGGCCGACGCGTCCGGCCAGGTAGCCGAAGAAGTAGCCGAGCAGGTTGTGGCAGATGACCACGGCGATGATGAGGGCGCCGGACGTCAGGATCTTGTCGACGGAACCGGACACGACGACCAGGAGCACGTAGCAGATGCCCAGCACGGAGATCCAGGGCAGGATCGGCAGGATCTTCTCGACGAGCTTGCCGGCAACGAAGCGCACGAGGAAGCCGCCCAGGACGGGGGCGAGGACCATCAGCAGGATGTTCTTCGCCATGGCCGCACCGTCAACCGGCATACGCGAACCCACCAGCCAGGCGGTGAGCAGCGGGGTCATGAGGGGCGCGAGCAGGGTCGAGATCGAGGTCATGGTCACCGACAGGGCGACGTCCGCCTTTGCCAGGTAGGAGATCACGTTCGAGGCCGTACCACCGGGTGCACAGCCGACAAGGATGACGCCAACCGCGACAGCGTCGGGCAGGCGGAACACGTAGCACAGGCCCCAACCAACGAGGGGCATGATCAGGTACTGAGCGACGACACCCACGAGCACGGGCAGAGGACGCTTGACGATAAGCCCGAAGTCGGGCAGCGTCAGGGTCAGGCCCATACCGAACATGATGACACCAAGCGCCCAGTTAACGCCAGGGGCCAGCGGCTTGAAGGTGGCGGGCGTGATCATGGCGATCGCGAAGGCCGCCAGGATCAGCAGCGGGAAGACCGTGACGGCGATGCGCGCGCTGCGGTCCTCGGAGGACAGGGTCGGAGATTGAGTTGTAACTGCGTCTGATGTGGACATGCCCCCATATTTCACCGATTGTTGAAAATTTCCCGCTCACATCTCACGTTGTGATCAGCTCAGTATTGAGCCTCACAAGACCACTTCACTAAGCTAAGGCTATGCACAGTGCAGCGCCGCAGACTCACACACCGCCCGAACGCACCGCGGATGGCGTCACCAATCGCGCACCGGGGCGCCCCCAGGGGCGCCCGAAGCCGCGCCACCACAACAATCCCCGCATGCGTAAGCTTGCCCGCGACGGCTGGATCTCCGACCAGCACGGCGCGTGGACGATGATGGCGTTCCCGCCGCTGCTCGGGTGGGCACTGTCCTTCACCTTCTCGTGGACGGTCGTCCTCATGCTGGTGGCGTGGGCGATGGCTTTCCAGATGTTTTCAGCCGTGTGCCTGTGGGTAAAGACGCCCGCCAAGCGCCGCTCTCGCATTGCCCCCGCGGTCCTGACCTACGGCGTGCTCGCGGCGCTCCCCGGTGCCACCCTCCTGGCACTGCGCCCGCAACTGCTATGGTGGGCGATCGCTTTCGCACCCCTGGCCTCGTCGGCACTCTACCTTGTGTGGAAGGGCCGCGAGCGCTCCCTGGGTGCCCGTGCGGCCTCGATCCTGGCGGGCAACATCATGGGTCCCGTGGCGTTCTCGCTGGCGATCGCAGACGGCTCACCGGCTGCGGTGACGCTCCACGCGTGGGCGACGTGCGCCGCGTTTGGCCTGCACTACATCGGCACCGTTCCGCTGGTTCGTTCGATGATCCGCGGCCGTAAGGACCCGCGCTGGGCGATCGGCTCCACGCTGCTGCACGCGGCGTTCACGCTGTGCGCGGCCGTGGCGTGGTGGTTCGGCGCGCTTGAGATCTGGCCCGTCCTCATGTGGGCGTGCCTGACTGCGCGCGCGTGGGTAATGCCGACGCTGAGCCGGAAGCGGGCGCGCCCGATCTCGCCCAAGCTCATCGGCTATAGCGAGCTCGGCTGGTCGCTTCTCCTCATTGCCTCGCTGCTGATCCCGTAAATCGCGGCACCTCGATGGGTGGATGGGCGCGTCCGTCTCGTCGGGCGCGCCCATTCGCATGCTGACCCTACGCGCCGATGCCCGCGGTGCGTGCGAATTCAGCGGCCACGGACAGGAAGCGGTCGTTCTGCTCGCACGAGCCGACCGAGACTCGCACGCCCACGCGGAAGGGGCGCACGATGAGGCCGACGCGCGCGCATGCCTCGACGAGGCCGTAGACGTCGCCGCGGATCAGGTAGAAGTTCGACTGGCTGTCGGGGATGTCGTAGCCGAGTCCGCGCAGGGCCGGGATGATGCGCTCGCGCTCGGCGATGATCTCGGCGACCGCGCGCTGCACGCCCTCAGCATCCTTCAGCGAGGCGAGGGCCGCGGCGAGGGCGAGGGAGTTGACGCCGAAGGGGACGAGGAGAGCCTGGATCGCGCCGATCACCTCGGGATCACCGATGGCGTAGCCGACGCGCACGCCGGCCAGGGCGTGGGCCTTGGAGAACGTGCGCATGACGATGACGTTGGGGTGTTCTTTGATGAGGGGGACCGCTGTGCGCACGCCGGGCTTGGTCGCGAAGTCGATGTAGGCCTCGTCGACGATGACCATAACGTCGTCGGGGACGTCGGCGACGAAACCGGCGATCTCCTCGTAGGTGAGGGCCGGGCCTGTCGGGTTGTTGGGCGAGCAGACGATGACGGCAACGGTGTCGGGCGTGATCGCGGTACGCATGGCGTCGAGGTCGTGGGTGCCATCCGGAAGGAGCTCAACGGGCACGGGGTCGCCACCCACGGAGGGAACGGCGATCGGGTAGGACTCGAAGGAGCGCCAGGGGAAGACGACCTGGCTGCCGGGCTGGCAGACGGCGGACAGTGCGGCAACGAGGATCGCCGAGGAACCAGTGCCCACACAAACCTGGTCAGCACCGACGCCGAAGCACTGCGCGAGGGCCTCGCGCAGGGGCGCGGCCGTCAGGTCGGGGTAGCGGTTGATCGTCTCGAGTTCGCGGGCGATCGCCTCGAGCACCGCGGGGCTGGGCGGCGTCGGCATCTCGTTGGAGGAGATTTTGACGGCGTCGGGCGCGGTCTTGCTGGGAACGTAGCGAGGCAGGGAGGCGACGGCGGGACGGATGCGCAGGTTGGTCATGTGTGTAGTCCTATCCCATGGACTGGGACCGTGCAAGCATCATCCCACTGCGCAAGAATGGAGAAATGGACTTTATTGCTCGTTTATTGGCCACGATGGCCGGCCTGTGGGTGACGACCCGCGTGGTCACGTCGATCTCGATCGAGTCGTCGTCGGCGTCGCAAACCGTCATCGTTCTGGCGGCCGTCGCCCTCGTGTTCACTGCGGTGAACTCGATCATCAAGCCTGTGGTGACGACGCTGGCATTCCCCCTGTACCTCCTGACCTTCGGCCTGTTTGCCCTGGTGACGAACTCTCTGCTGTTTGCGCTGACGGGGTGGCTGTCCACGTCGCTCGGATTCCCCATGACGACGGGCGGCTTCTGGTCCTGCCTGGTCGGCGCGGTCATCACCTCCGTGGTGTCCTCGATCGTCTCGGGCATCCTGCGAGATAAGAAGGACAAGCGGGACTGACGTTTCGCTCCCTTCTCCGTCGAGGCGCATTACCCCTGGGTGATGCGCCTCGTTTGATAGTGGTGGATGGTGGTCTGCGTGTCCTGGGTGAGACCGAGCGCCTGGGTACGGTGGGCCTCGGCGGCCGCCAGGGCGCTCAGGCCCGGATCGGACGAGGCCCGGGCGGCGTCCAGGGTGCTTCTGATTTCGTCCACGTACAGCGGCGCGCTGTGCGAGGAGGGAACCGGGTCTTCGGGGTGAGCCGCGGCCTCGTAGTCGTGGAACCTGACGGTCGTCACGTTGTCTCCGCGGGTCGCGTTCCCGTCCAGACCGGGGACGATGTCGCCCGAGTTTTCGTAGGAGAGGACGGGGACGTCGCTGGGCGCAACCGTCGCCGTGGGCGAGCCTGCGGTAACGACGGAGACGACGTTGTAGCGTGCGCGCACAGCGGGGTCGGCGGCCAGCTGAGCCGCCATGATGCCGCCCTGCGAATGGCCGGCAAACTCGACGGCCTCCTCGGGCGGGATGCCGGCCGCGTCCATGGCTTCCATGATCGCGTCGAGCTGATCCGAGGCCATTCCTGCCACACCCTGCAGGTTGGTGGTCATGTCCTGGGGGCCCGACTGCCCGATGGCGAACGATTGTGTGCCTCGAATGTCGACGGTCCACGAGCGGGTCGTCGCGCCATCCTCCCCCACGGTCACATGTTCCTCAATGGCGATCTCTCCGTTGTCTGCGTCGCCTCCGTGCATATCGACGATGTGCTCGATGGCGTCGGCGCTGGTAGCAACACCCTCGTAGTGGGTGTCGGGTGCCGCGTCGGGCATGGCCGCGAGCGCGGACTGGGTGCGTGCGTCAAGGGTGCCGGACGGGATACGGGCGGCTGCCTCGTTGTGATGGACACGAGTGTTCCCGTCCGGTCCCCTCACGGCGACCCCGTAGCTGGCTCCGTGGCCGAGGCGGAAGTCAACGAGCCCCAGGTACGCAAGGAAGGGCGCGGCGAGCGCGGCCATCCCGGACGCCGATTGCGTGGACGTCGAGTTCAGATCCTGGCTGACTCCCAGCCCGGACAGTGACTGCACGACGCCTCGGAACGCAGGCAGGGAATTCACGTCGAGGGCGAACCTACCAAGGTCACGCTGGAACAATGCCCCAGATTCCGCATCTCCGTGCCGCGCGAAGGTGATGCCGTCAATCACGGTGTCACATAGGTCTTTCTCTGCCGCCAACACCGCAAATCCGGGCATAAGAACGGTGGGCAGCCAGGGGACCCCCGCGCTCGCGGAGGCGTCCTGAAACCCGTGGTAGAGGGCCACACCGCCGGTGGCCAGGGCACCGCCGGGGCACAGGGCGAACGCTCCGAGGCTTCGCCAGCTGAGCTGCGCCCCCAACGGGCTGCCGGGTACAGCCTCCCACAGGGAGGCGGCGGCGTTCGCATCCGCGTACGTGAGGGCCGCGTCCTGCATCTTCCATCTCAGGTCGTCGACGCTGGACTCGAGGGAGTCGAGGGCACTGATGGCGGCGCTGATCGCGGAGATGAGTCCGGCAGCCGTCTCCGGGGCAAAAAGCGAGGCCAGGTCGGCCTCGGCGAGGGCGGCGTTGAGCGCGAGGCGCGCGGGTCCGATCGAGAGGTTCTCTTCGTACGTGACGAGGGTGTGCGTGGCGCACAGCTCGTTGACGTCGACGCTGAAGGGGCCCGAGGACACGGACACGTGTCGGTTCGGATCGAAAGCCACGGTCACCACGCTCCCAGCATGACGAGTTCGGGATGAAGTACGGCTGATTCGGCGGACTCGGCGAGGCTGCGCGCGAGGCCGTGCGCCCGCTCCGCGTCGAAGGCGGGGACGAGGTCAAGGGCCTGTTGGATCTGGTCGATGACTGCCTGAGCGCCGGCGACGACCTCGCCGCAGCGCGCCCGGTAGGAGTCACCCCCTACTCCCGTCCACTGCGGGCATGTCGCACCCACAAGTACCCCGCGCAGGCCGTCGACGAGGCCCTGGGCGGCTTGGAGGGACAGGCCTGGGCTGGTCGGATCGAGGATCATGGTGTCTCCCATCATCGGAAGAGTCGTTGCTTGTCCTCGCACGCTACGCCGCCCTACTCCCCCACCACCAGCCGCGCGGCACTCCCTGTGGATAACCACCTGACGCCACCCGCCCCTGTGGACGACACGCCCAGGGTCCTCACGCGCGCACCCACTCAGCCCCGGCCTCGTACGTTACCCACGCCACGAACCGCCGAGCGGACTCTGCGTCCCGATGGCCCCTCGTTCTGGGAAGATAGGGGTATGAGCGACACGATGACACTGTTCTCCACTGCCCACGGCTATTCGGACCTGGCGGGCGGGGGTGAGCCGCTCAGCCCGCTGGACGGCCGCTACCGCGCGGTGGCCGCGCCCCTGGCGAACTACCTGTCCGAGGCGGGCCTGAACCGCGCGCGCGTGCACGTCGAGATCGAGTGGCTGATTTTCCTGCTCGACAACTCGGTCCTGCCGGGCGCCCCGACGCTGACGGACGCCGAGCGCGACTACCTGCGCGCCCTCACGCGCGACTTCGGCGCCGAGCACATCAAGCGCCTGGGCGAGTTCGAGGCCGTCACCCGCCACGACGTCAAGGCCGTCGAGTACCTGATCGGCGAATACCTCGAGGCGGCCTCCGAGAAGCTGGGCGAGAGCACGACGCTGCCGTCCCTGCGCGAGGTCGTCCACATCTTCTGCACCTCCGAGGACATCAACAACCTGGCGTACGCGCTGACCATTAAGGCGGCGACCGAGCAGGTGTGGCTGCCCGCGATCCGCGCGCTCCTGGATCGTCTGCGTGGCCTCGCCGAGGCCGGGGCGGATGTCCCGATGCTGGCGCACACGCACGGACAGCCGGCGACCCCCGTGACGATCGGCAAGGAGATGGCTGTGTTCGCGCACCGCCTGTCCCGCCAGATCAAGCGCGTCGAGGCCACGGAGTACCTGGGCAAGATCAACGGCGCGACGGGCACGTGGGCCGCGCACGTCGTGTCCGTGCCGGGCGCGGATTGGCCGACGCTGGCTCGTTCCTTCGTGGAGGGCCTGGGCCTGACGTGGAACCCGCTGACCACGCAGATCGAGTCGCACGACTGGCAGGCCGAGCTGTACGCGGACGTGGCGCGCGCTGGCCGTATCGCCCACAACTTGGCGACGGATGCGTGGACGTACATTTCGATGGATTACTTCCACCAGAACCTGGCGGCGCAGGGCTCGACGGGCTCGTCAACAATGCCGCACAAGGTGAACCCGATTCGCTTCGAGAACGCGGAGGCGAACCTGGAGGTGTCGAACGCGCTGCTGGATTCACTCGGCGCGACGCTGGTGACCAGCCGCATGCAGCGCGACCTGACGGATTCGACGACGCAGCGCAACGTGGGCGTCGCGTTTGGTCACGCTGTGCTGGCCTACGACAACCTGGTGCGTGGCCTGGATGGCATCGAGATCAACGCGGCTCGCATGGCGCAGGATTTGGACGCGAATTGGGCGGTGCTCGGCGAGGCCGTCCAGCAGGCGATGCGCGCCGCCGCGATCGCGGGTGCGACCGGCATGGCGAACCCGTACGAGCGCCTCAAGGAGCTCACGCGCGGCCACGAGGTGGGCGCGGAAGACATGCGTGAGTTCATCGCTGGCCTGGGTCTGCCGGCCGAGGTGGAGGAGCGCCTCCTCGCGCTGACCCCCGCGACCTACATCGGCCTGTCCGAGCGCCTGGCGCGCTGGGAGGCCTGAGCCCTATCGGCTGGGGCGGCGGGTGCGCGCTTGGTCCGCGCCTCGCCGCCCTTCGCCGTTTCTCGACTATATCGACGAGGCCGGGGCAGATTTACGAGCCTGACTGGGCACCGCTCTGGTGGCCAGTCTGCGAATCGGACTGGGTGCCGGATTGTGGGGTGACGTGGGCACCCGGTGTCAGCGTGGGGACCGGGTGCAGGTCCGGATCCGTGTTGTCACTGACCGTCACGCGCACACCCGGGAACGCCTCCTCCACCGACGGCAAAACGAACTGACCGGGATCATTCAGGGCGTGAGAGGTCGGCAGGCACGCGGAGCGAGAACTCATGACAATGCCATTCTCCGAGTACTTATAC
>CATYYP010000062.1 GCA_958415245.1 Schaalia odontolytica
GGGCCAACCGTTGGACAGGTTCATCAGTGTGCCTCCTCGGCGACTCGTACCGTCTTGAGGGAGGGGTCGTCGGGGCGGCGGCTCGCAACCCAGTCGACCTGGGCGGCGGTGGGGCCGGTGACTTCCCCGCGGTAGTAGTCGATGTCGTTCTTACCCTCGACCATGGGGTGGGGCGCTGCGAGCATGCCATCGGAGAGCGGGACCAGGAGGTCTTCCTTCTCGTAGATGTCGTCCTCGCGGGTGTACTTGGCGATTTCGAAGTCGTTCGTCATCGTCAGGGCGCGCGTGGGGCACGCCTCGATGCACATGCCGCAGAAGATGCAGCGCAGGTAGTTGATCTGGTAGACGCGGCCGTAACGCTCACCCGCAGAGTACTGCTCCTCGGGCGTGTTCGAGGCGGCCTCGACGAAGATCGCGTCAGCGGGGCACGCCCAGGCGCACAGCTCGCAGCCGACGCACTTTTCCAGGCCGTCGTCGTAGCGGTTGAGCTGGTGACGACCGTGGAAGCGGGGCATGACGCGCGCGGGTTCGCGCGGGTACTGCTCAGTGACGGTGGGCCGGAAGAAGGAAGCCATGGTGACTCCGTAGCCGGCCATGGGCGCGACGAACTGGGCGAACGCACCCTTGGGATCATGCTCGAAGAGCATT
Organism: Schaalia odontolytica; assembly: GCA_958415245.1. Lineage (GTDB taxonomy): Bacteria > Actinomycetota > Actinomycetes > Actinomycetales > Actinomycetaceae > Pauljensenia > Pauljensenia odontolytica_D. Next base: position 649 of record CATYYP010000062.1, read on the forward strand.
TCCTCGTCGGTGGTCTTCTCACTCATCGGTGGACTCCTTCGGGCTGTCGATTGCCGAGGCCGGGGCCAGCTCGCCCTCAATGGTGGCGAGGCCGCGCGGCGAGGCAACGGGGGTCTGTCCGGGCAGCGGCGGAACGGGGAAGCCATCCTCGAATCCGGTGTATTCGCGCTCGGCGGCGGGGATCTCCTCGGGCTCGGACTTGTCGGTGAGCCAGATGATCGCCAGGGCGATCAGGAAGAGGACACCGACTCCACCGAAGAGGAGGTGGTTGGGCAGCTGCACGAACTGGGTGATGCCGCGCACCAGGGCGACGAGCACGAGCCAACCCAGGGCGATGGGCATGAGGCGCTTCCAGCCGAGGTTCATGAACTGGTCGTAGCGGAAGCGCAGCAGCGTGGCACGCGTCCAGATCATCAGGAACATGAAGAACCAGATCTTCAGGAAGAACCAGAGCAGGCCCCACCAGCCGGAGTTGAGGAACTCGACGTGGGACAGCGGCCACGGGGCGTGCCATCCGCCGGCGAACATCGTGGTGGCCACGGCCGAGACGTTGAGCATGTTGACGTACTCGGACAGGTAGTACCAGCCGAACTTCATCGACGAGTACTCGGTCATGTGACCGGCGACGATCTCGCCTTCGGCCTCGGGGAGGTCGAAGGGAAGACGGTTGACTTCACCGACGGCGCTGATGCAGTAGATGACGAATGCCGGGAAGAGGGTGAATGCCCACCAGAACTGTCCCTGCGCGGCCACGATCTGCGAGGTGGACATGGAGCCCGACATGAGGAACACGCTCACGAGGGACAGGCCCATGGCCAGTTCGTAGGAGATGACCTGCGCGGAGGAACGCACGGCGCCGTACAGCGGCAGGGTCGAGCGGGTCGACCAGCCACCCAGGACGATGCCGTACAGGCCCAGCGAGGCGATCGCCAGAATGTACAGGGAGGCAACGGGCATGTCGGCCAGCTGCAGCGGCGTCGAGATGTCACCGATCTTCACGTTCGGGCCCATCGGGATGACCGCGTAGACACTGAACGCTGCGAACGCGGCGATCGCGGGGGCCAGGAAGTACAGGAACCTCTCGGCCCGGCGGGTCCACATGTCCTCCTTGAAGAGGAGCTTACCGGCGTCCGCGAACGCCTGGAACAGGCCGAGGGGGCCCGCGACGTTCGGGCCGGGACGCGTCTGCATGCGGCCCAGGCCTCGGCGCTCGACCCACAGGGCGAGGAGCACGTTGGCGATCAGGAAGACGATGATGAACACGGCCTTGATGAGGCTGAGCCACCAGGTTTCCTGGCTGAAGTCCGCGGGGGTGTACTCCGGGACTGCGAAGGGAGCGAGTGTCATCGTGCCACCTCCTGCGTGGCGCGCAGGGTCGCGACGGTGCCGGCACCGCCGAGGTTTTCGTGAATAACGGAGCCGGTCGAGCACTCGGGCACCCACGCGACGGAGTCGGGCAGGTCCGCGATGGCGGCCGGGAGGGTGATCGTGCCACGCTCGGTTTCGAGCGTCGCGTCCGCGCCGGGGGCAATACCCGCGGCGGCCAGCGTCGCGGCCGAGGCCAGAAGGACGGGGCGACGGGCCGAACCGGCCAGCCACGGGGCGCCATCCTGGAGACGACCGGCGTCGATCATCGGCTTATGGGAGGCCACAACGACCTCGCCCTTGCCGGCGGAGGCGGGAGCCTGCGCGGGCACCGGGGCGAACTCCTGCGGGGCGCCGTCCCACTCCATGAGGGGGTTGACTTCCTCGTAGAGGTCGGCCAGGGCGGTAATGCCCAGGTCGAGGTCGAACTCCTCGGTGAGGCGCACGAGCACGTCGCGGTCCGTGAGGGACGTTGCCGAGCGGGCCTGGCCGAAGGGGCGCAGGCGGCCTTCCCAGTTGATGTAGGTGCCGTTCTTCTCGACCGCGGGAGCGACCGGCAGGACGACGTCCGCACGATCGGTGATCTCCGAGGCTCGAACCTCGAGGGACACGAGGAAGGGAACCTCTTCGAGGGCTTCGCGCACGGCGGCGGGCTCGTCGAAGTCGCGGACGTCAACGCCGCCGACGACCAGAGCCTGGAGCTCACCGGAAGCCGCAGCCTCGATCATCTGCTCGGCGTCGAGGCCACGGGCGGGAAGCTCGCCCCAACCCAGGGACTGCGCACCGGCCTCGTCAAGACCGCGACCGAAGGGAAGCAGGCCCGGGAGGAGGCCGGCCTCGATGGCGGCGCGGTCACCGGCGCGGCGCGGGACCCACGTGAGGCGGGCGCCCGTGCGCTCGGCCAGAGCGACGACGGCGGAGAGCAGGCCGGGGGTCTGCGCGGCGCGCTCACCCACAAGGATGATGCCGCCGGACAGCGCCTCGGCCACGTCGGCGTAGGCGCCGCCTGCCGCGATCGCGTCCACGACACCCGGCTCGGAGCCGGGGGCAGCGTGCAGGAGGCGAGCCTTCATCTTGCGCGAACCCGCAGAGGTGAAGGGCGCGACGGTCGCGACCTTCAGGCCCGACTTACGCGTGGCCTTACGCAGGCGCAGGAACATGGCGCCGCACTCGTCCTCGGGCTCAAGGGCGACCAGCAGCACCTGGCCGGCGCTCTCCAGGTCCGCGTACGTGGTCTCGAGGCCGGAGCCCGCCACGTGAGAGGCCAGGAAGGAACGCTCTTCTTCGCTGGAGCGACGCGAGCGGAAGTCGATCGAGTCGGAGCCGACGACGGTGCGCGCGAACTTCGACCATGCCCAGGCGTCCTCGAAGGTGAGGTGGCCGCCGGGCAGGAAGCCCACGGACGAACCCGCCTGCTCAAGGCCCTCACGGACGCGGTCGAGCGCGTCGGACCACGAGGTGGGAACCAGCTCGCCGTCCTCGCGCACGAGCGGGGTGGTCAGGCGATCGACCTTGTCCCATTCGAAGGCGAAGCGGTCCTTGTCGGTGATCCACTCTTCGTTGACCTCGGGGTCGTTGCCGCTCATGCGACGCACGACCTCGCCGCGGCGCACGTCCTGGCGGATCGCGGAGCCCGACGCGTCGTGCTCGGTCACGGACGCCGTCGACACGAGGTCGAAGGGACGCGCGCGGAAGCGGTAGGACGCGGCGGTCAGGGCACCGACCGGGCAGATCTGGATGATGTTGCCCGAGAAGTAGGACGCGAAGGCTCGGCCCGACACGTCGCGCTCGGCGACGGAAAGCTCACCCTCGTTGATGGAACCGACGATCGCGTCCGTGCCGTACGGGGACGACAGGGACGAGGTCGAGGCCTCCTTGGCCTTCGGGTCGAAGAAGTCGAGCGTGGTCGAGTCGAAGCCGCCGACCTGCTCGCCCATGAAGTAGTGGTGCTCCGTGGGAGCGGTACCGCCACCACGACCCTGCAGGTCCATGAACACGTCGCCCGAGATCTCCTTGCCGAAACGCACGCAGCGCTGGCACAGGATGCAGCGCTCGCGATCCAGCAGGATCTGGGAGGTCAGGCGCAGCGGCTTCTTGAACGTGCGCTTGGCATCGGTGAAGCGGGACTTGCCGCGACCCTCGGTGAGCGCCTGGTTCTGCAGGGGGCACTCGCCACCCTTGTCACAGACCGGGCAGTCCAGCGGGTGGTTGATGAGCAGGAACTCCATGACGCCGCGCTGGGCGCGGTCAACGACCTCGGAGGTGTGCTGCGTCTTGACGACCATACCCGGGGTGACGGTCTGCGCACACGAGGGCTGGGGCTTGGGCATGAAACGCAGCTCGCCCGTGTTGCGGTCGGGCATGCCGACCTCCACGAGGCACTGGCGGCATGCGGCCACAGGAGCCAGCAGCGGGTGATCACAGAAACGCGGGATCCGGATGCCGGCCTGCTCGGCCGCGCGGATCACGAGCGTGCCCTGGGGGACAGAAACCTGAACGTCGTCGATGGTGACGTCGATCATGTTGGGCGCGTCGCTCATCGGCCACCTCCTCGCGCGTAGTTAGCGGACGCCTCGTAGGGGAAAAGCTCGCGGGCGGGCGTGGTGAGGCCGGCCTCGAACTCGTCGCGGAAGCGCTTGATGCCCGACATGATCGGGGTTGCTGCGGCGTCGCCGAGCGGGCAGAAGCTACGGCCCGCGATGTTGTGCGCGATCTCGTCGAGCAGGTCAACGTCGCCGGGGCGGCCCTCGCCTCGCTCGAGACGCAGCATGATTTGCTTCATCCAGTAGGTGCCTTCGCGACAGGGCGTGCACTTACCGCAGGACTCGTGCTGGTAGAACTCGGACCAGCGGGTGATGACGCGGACCACCGAGACGGTCTCGTCGAACACCTGCAGGGCACGCGTACCCAGCATCGAACCGGCCGCACCCACGGACTCGTAGTCGAGGGGCGTGTCCAGCTCGTCTTCGGTGAAGATCGGGGTGGAGGAACCACCGGGGGTCCAGAACTTCAGCGTGTGGCCGTCGCGGATGCCGCCCGCCATCTCGATGAGCTGACGCATCGTGATGCCGAAGGGGGCCTCGAACTGGCCCGGGTTGTTCACGTGACCCGACACGGAGAAGATACCGTGGCCCTTGGACTTTTCGGTGCCCATGGACGCGAACCACTCGGGAGAGTTGCGGAAGATACCCGCCACCTGAGCGATGGTCTCGACGTTGTTGACGACCGTGGGACGGGCGTACAGACCGGCGACCGCGGGGAACGGGGGCTTGAGGCGTGGGTGGCCTCGGCGTCCCTCGAGGGAGTCCAGCAGAGCCGTCTCCTCACCGCAGATGTAGGCGCCGGCACCCGCGTGAGCGGTGATGCGCAGGTCGCCGAGCACGCCGGCCTCGGTCGCCTCGCGCACGGCCTCCAGCAGGCGGCGGTACACGTGGGTGACCTCGCCGCGCAGGTAGACGAACGCGTGGTCGCAGCCGATGGCGCGCGACGTGATCGCGATGCCCTCAATGAGGACGTGCGGGTTGCCCATGATGAGCGGGATGTCCTTGCAGGTGCCCGGCTCGGACTCGTCGGCGTTCACCACGAGGTAGCGGGGGCCACCGTCGGCCGGGGGCAGGAAGGACCACTTGAGGCCGGACGGGAAGCCTGCGCCACCACGGCCTCGCAGACCGGAGTCCTTGACGGCCTGCACGATGTCGGCGGGCTCCATGGTGCGGGCCTTTTCGAGGCCCTGGTAGCCTCCGCGGCTCCGGTAGGAGTCCAGCGTCCAGGAACGCTCCTCTCCCCATCCGTTGGTGAGGATCGGGGTCAGCGGTCCGGGCGCAACGTATGCGGTGCTCACTTCGCCTCTTCTCCCTTCGTGTCAGTGGCCTCGTCGGCAACCTCAACGGCAACCGGCTCAGTCCAGCCGTTCGCCGCGGCGATCTCGCGGCCCAGCAGGGTGGCGCGACCCGCGGAGGGGCCTTCGTTCTCGTGGCCGTCCAGGAAGCCGGCCAGGACGCGCTCGTTCTCCTTGAACGTGGGGGCCACGATGGGGCCGCGCGTCGGGTGGATGTCGCGGCCGGCCTGGATGTCATCGATCATCGCCAGCGCCGACTCGGGGCTCTGGTTGTCGAAGAATTCCCAGTTGACCATGACAACGGGCGCGTAGTCGCACGCCGCGTTGCACTCGATGCGCTCGAGCGTGATCTTGCCGTCTTTGCTGGTCTCGTCGCTTCCGACGCCGACCTTCTCGGAGACCTTTTCCCAGATCTCGTCGCCGCCCATGACGGCGCACAGCGCGTTCGTGCACACGCCCACCAGATACTCACCGGTGGGGTGACGCTTGTACTGCGTGTAGAAGGTCGCGACGGCGCTGATCTCTGCGCGGGGCAGGTCCAGCGTGGCCGAGATGAAGTCGATGCCGTCCGGGCTGACGTAGCCGTCGACGGACTGGATCAGGTGCAGCATCGGCAGCAGTGCGGAACGCGAGTGACCGTCCGGGTAGCGGGCGATGATCTGCGCGGCATCCGCCTGCAGGCGTGCCAGGGTGTCGGGTGTGTAGCTCATCGGTCAACGCCTCCGAGAACGGGGTCGATAGCGGCCAGTGCGACGACCACGTCGGCCAGCTGGCCGCCTTCGGTCATCATGGCCAGCGCTTGCAGGTTGGCGTAGGAGGGGTCGCGGAAGTGCGCGCGGAACGGGCGCGTGCCACCGTCGGAGACGAGGTGAACGCCCAGGATGCCCTTCGCGTGCTCGACGGTCTGGTAGACCTGGCCGGCGGGCACGTGGAAGCCCTCCGTGACGAGCTTGAAGTGGTGGATGAGGGACTCCATGGACTCCCCCATGATTTCGCGGACGTGCTCGGCCGAGTTGCCCTGGCCGTCGGTGCCGACCGCCAGGCGCGCAGGCCAGGCGATTTCGGGGTCGGCGACCATGGTGGGCGCACCCTCGCACTGGTCCAGCTTGGCGAGAACCTGCCAGATGATGCGCATCGACTCGTAGCACTCGTCGAAACGGACCATCGTACGGTTGTAGACGTCCGACTTGTCGCGGGTGGGAACATCGAACTCGAAGTTCTCGTAGCCGCAGTAGGGCTGGCTCTTGCGCAGGTCCAGGGGCAGGCCGGCGGCGCGGACGCCGGGGCCGGTGGTGCCAAGGGCCATGAGGCCGCTCAGCGGCATGACGGCCACGTCGCACAGACGCTTCTTGAAGATCGGGTTCTCCACGAGGATGTCCTGGAGCTCGCCGATGTCCTTACGGGCGCGGCGCAGGCGGTCACGGATGTAGTCCGTGGTGCCCTCGCCGATGTCCTGCACGACGCCGCCGGGGCGGATGTACTCGTGGTTCATGCGCAGGCCGGTGATGCGCTCGAAGATGCGCAGGATCTCCTCGCGGGCGCGGAAGCCGATCGTCATGATCGTCGTGGCACCCATCTCGTTACCGGTCGAGCCGATGGCGACCAGGTGCGAGGCGATGCGGCACAGCTCCATCATGAGGATGCGGATGAGGGACGCGCGCTCGGGAATGTCCTCTTCGATGCCGAGGAGCTTCTCGACGCCGAGGCAGTACGCGGCCTCCTGGAAGAAGGGAGCGACGTAGTCCATGCGCGTGCAGTATGCGACGCCCTGGGCCCACGTGCGGTACTCCATGTTCTTCTCGATGCCGGTGTGCAGGTAGCCGGTGTCGACGCGGGTCTCGCGGACCTTTTCACCGTCGAGCTCGAGGATCAGACGCAGAACGCCGTGGGTCGCGGGGTGAACCGGACCCAGGTTGACGACGATGCGCTCGGAGGTGATGGCCTCGATCTCGTGCAGGACGTCGTCCCAGTCGCCGCCCTGTGTCAGGACCTCGGGGATGTCCTCGATGGGCAGGTCGGTCGCGCCGGCGGGCGCGTGGAAGGCGGTGGTCATCAGTTCACACTCCTACGAACGTCGGCGGAGGCAGTGACGGCTCCCTTGAATTCGACGGGGATGCCGCCCAGCGGGTAGTCCTTGCGCTGGGGGTGTCCGACCCAGTCGTCGGGCATCGCGGTGCGCGTGAGCGAGGGGTGCCCGGTGAAAACGATGCCGATGAGGTCCCAGGTCTCGCGCTCCTGCCAGTCGTTTCCGGGGTAGACGGAGACGATGGAGGGGATGCGGGGGTCCTCGTCGGGGCACGTGACCTCGAGGCGGATCATGCGGTTGTACGTGATCGAGTACAGGGGGTAGATGGCGTGCAGCTCGCGGCCCTTATCGAGGGGGTAGTGCGCGCCGTTGGTGCCCAGGCACAGCTCGAAGCGCAGATCGGCGTCGTCGCGCAGGTACTTGGCGACGCGCGCGATGTGCTCGCGGGCGATGAAGATGCCGAGCTGTCCGCGGTCGACGGTCACCTTTTCGATGACGTCGGCGACCTTCAGGCCATCGGCGGCGATGAGCTCTTCGAGGACGTCAACGACCTGGTCGAACCATCCGCCGTACGGGCGGGAGGCCTCGCCGGGCAGGAAGGAGTCGGAGACCAGGCCGGAGAAGCCGGAGGTGGAGGAGTCGGTGCCCGCGCCGAAGAGGCCCTCGCGGTGGGCGATGGGCTCGGGGAGGGCGAAACCGCGCTGCGACGAGGCC
>CATYYP010000063.1 GCA_958415245.1 Schaalia odontolytica
ATGTCCATGCGATCAAGGTACTGGTCGCGCATCTCGCGGGCCTCGACGACACCGGTCAGCTGGAGCATACGGTCCGCGAGCGTCGACTTCCCATGATCAATATGGGCGATGATGCAGAAGTTACGGATCTGCCCCTGCGGGGTGTGAGCCGGGCGAATCTGCGCCTGCTGCGCGGGCGTGGGGATGGGCACGTGAACCTCCGTGAAGTCGTTAACCTCCTTATCGTCCCATTGTCACAGCTGTTTGTGCCAGTTCAGGCGCGGGAAGTCGCGCACAGTGGCCACGCCTCACACCATTTGTTCCCGTCCCTATTCCCCTCCTCCGCTCTCTCCTCGCTCCGACTCGGCGAGGAGAGCCGCAGCCTCGCTGAAGTCGCACTCCTCCCAGTCATCGGGGTGGTCATCTCGGAGCTTGCGGGCGATCGACATCGCCCGCCCCTCATCTCCGCGCAGCGTCGCGAGGGTCAGCAGGATCGTGCGGATACGGGCGGTCATTGGATCTCGATCCCCTAGGTACCTGCGACAATCCTCGGCCAGAACCGTCCAGAGGTCCTCGCCCGCATCCCGGTCCCCGCCCATCCAGGTATTGCGCGCGATCTCGTTGCGCAGCCGCAAGACGCGCCAGTCACCGTGGTCCGCGACGGTCAGCAGAGCGTCCATGTTGCGCTCGTAGAGGGCAATGGCCTCGTCGTAGCAACGATCAGCTGAGAGGACCTCGGCGAGGTTGTCCCGAACCGTCAGCAGCGTCATGTCGGACTCCTCGCGCTGCTCCTCCAACTCCGACAGGAGCTCGCGGTACACGCGCGCAGCCTTCTTCCATTTGCCCGTGTACTTCCACGGCATCGCAGAGTTATTACGGATGGCGATGGAGATCTCAGGGTCAAGATCGGTGCAGTGCTTCATGTCGGCCACGAGTGCCGAGAACTTGTGGATCGCCATGTCGTGCTGACCGAGGATGGCAAACCAGTAGGCTTCCGAATTTCGCATCATCAGGATCAGCGGATGGCAGCGCTCCAGGTATCTCTCCCCCAGCCGCGCAGCCTCGGCGGCCAGCTTCCGACACTGTCCGTAGGATCCGAGAGCCGCGTGCCAGTCGATGCAGAGCTTGGCGGCCTCCAGACGCAGCTCAATGGGGGCATCATCGTCTCGATATGCCTCCAAGCCATGCTCGAGCGCCTTATCCACCTTGCCTGCGGCCCCGCAGCGCACAGACTCATGAATCGAGGACCGCGCCCTCGTCGCGCTCGCATTGCTCCCCTCAGGCGTACCACCCCCAGCCAGCGCATCCAGAGAAACAATCGGTCCGTGCATCGTTGCAGTCAACATCGTCGTTGCCTTTCTATTGTTGCGTGTTCACCTGCGAACAACAACAGAGTGACACCGCCCGTTATGCACTGTCACACGCCATCACGAACCCTGTGGATAACTCGCGATCACCATAGTGCCCTGTGGATAAAACATGCTCCCCAACGCCTGCCGTATGCTGGTCACATGAACTCAATCGTCAGGGGCATCATCAACTTCCTCATCGGCGTCATCTCCGGCGCCACAGAGGAGGCGCAGAAGAACACCACGACCACCAAGACGGGGCAGAGTCAGACAAGCAAGAAGTCGACTCCCAAGCCGCGTTCGTCCACGTCTTCCTCGACACGATCCGGCTCCCAGCACCACTACGAGGATCCGGCGACCTCGAATCGCCCCCAGACCTCGATCCGCGAAGCGAGCATCGCGGATGCACTCGCCCACGCCTCGTACACGCCCATCATGGACGGCGACGCAGATCCCGGCGAGGTTGTGTGGACCTGGGTGCCCTACCAGGAGGATTCCTCGGTCGGCAAGGATCGCCCGGCCGTCGTCATCGGCGCACAGGGCGAGGGCGTGTACCTCCTGCAGCTGACCAGCAAGGACCACACGCGCGACGCCGCCCAGGAGGCCGCCGCCGGACGCTACTGGCTCGACATTGGCGCGGGCGACTGGGACTCGAAGGGCCGTCCCTCCGAGGTGCGCCTCGACCGTGCCCTGTGGGTCAAGGCCACCGACGTGCGCCGCGAGGGCTCGATCCTTCCCAAGGCAACCTGGCAGCTCATCGTCGATGCTCTCGAGGAGCACTACCGCACGCACGGCGACTGACACCTCCAACACGTGACCGACCTTACGAGGCGCGAGAACGCCTAGGGATATGACGAAAAGGCCCCGCCCTGGTATGATTGGTCGTTGGACTCCCGGCCTGGTCGGGCAGGGGGTCTGGTTAGGACCGTTTGCGGGTGTCCCCACGCCTAAGTCCCGGTCTTGACACAGCCCTCACCGACCCTGTCAGACATACATCAAGGAGAAATCCGACTGTGGCAAACATTAAGTCCCAGAAGAAGCGCATCCTGACCAACGAGAAGCGCCGCGTTCGTAACCAGTCCGTGAAGTCCGAGCTGAAGACCCTGGTCCGTCAGACCCGCGAGGCCGTTGAGGCCGGCGACAAGGAGAAGGCTCTCGCCGCACTGCGCATCGCTTCGCGCAAGCTGGACGTCGCCGTCTCCAAGGGCGTCATCCACAAGAACCAGGCTGCGAACCGCAAGTCCAAGCTTGCTCGTCGCGTCGCCTCGCTCGGTGACTGAGCGCGAACGATAGTTTGACGTGAAGCGGGCCGCCCACTGGGCGGCCCGCTTTCGTATACCCGCTCTCCCGCGCGCTTCGTGCGAGTCGTCGGCGCACCCACCCCGAACACTCCCCCACACTCCGCGCCGGGCGCGCATAACGAAGCCCCGACCTCGTCGAAACGAGGCCGGGGCAAACGTGATCGTTGAGCGCTTACTCGAGCTCGAAGGCGCCCGTGTAAAGCTGGTAGTACACACCCTTCTGGGCGATCAGGTCATCGTGACTACCGCGCTCGATGATACGGCCGTGGTCCAGGACCATGATCGCGTCCGAGTTGCGCACCGTCGAGAGGCGGTGGGCGATCACGAAGACCGTGCGCCCCTCCATGAGGTTGTCCATGCCCTCCTGCACGAGGGCCTCGGTACGAGTGTCGATCGAGGAGGTGGCCTCATCGAGGATCATCGCCGGTGGGTCGGCCACGGCGGCGCGCGCAATCGACAGGAGCTGAGCCTGGCCCTGCGAAAGGTTCGAGCCGTTGCCGGTCAGCATCGTGTCGTAACCCTCGGGCAGGCGCCGGATAAAGGAGTCCGCGTTGGCCAGCTTCGCAGCGGCAATGCACTCCTCGTCCGTGGCGTCCAGACGGCCGTAGCGGATGTTCTCCATGACCGTGCCCGTGAAGAGCTTGACGTCCTGCAGGACGACGCCGAGGGAGCGGCGCAGATCCGGCTTGTGGATCTTGTTGATGTTGATGCCGTCGTAGCGGATCTTGCCGTCGGCGATGTCGTAGAAGCGGTTGATCAGGTTCGTGATCGTCGTCTTGCCGGCGCCCGTGGCGCCTACGAAGGCGATCTTCTGGCCGGGCTTCGCCCACAGGGAGATGTCGTGCAGGATCTGCTTCTCGCCGTCGTAGGAAAAGTCCACGTCCTCCATGACGAGCTCGCCACGTAGGCGCGTATAGGTGACGGTGCCGTCTGCCTTGTGGGGGTGGCGCCACGCCCAGATTCCCGTGCGTTCCTCGGTCGGCTCGAGAGTGCCGTCGGGCAGTTCGCGCGCACGCACGAGGGTCACGTAGCCCTCGTCCTCCTCGGGCTCCTGGTCGATGAGGGCGAACACGCGGCCCGCACCCGCCATACCCAAGGCGATCATCGGGACCTGCATCGACATCTGGCCGATCGTTTGCGAGAAGTTACGGACCATGCCCAGGAAGGACACGACCACACCAACCGTGATGACGTCGACGCCAAAGAGGTGGATGTTCGGCGTCTGCTCCAGGATCATGATGCCGCCGACGATCGCGATGACCACGTACATGATGTTGCCGATGTTGCCCAGGGCAGGCATCAGCACATTGCCGTAGATGTTCGCCTTCTCCGAGGAGTCGAAGAGCTTCTGGTTGTACTCGACGAACTCGTCCTTGGCGTCCTGCTCGTGGTTGAAGACCTGGATGACCTTCTGGCCGTCCATCATCTCTTCGATAAAGCCTTCTTCGTCGGCGAGAGCGGCCTGCTGAGCCTTCATGAAGCGACCCGACAGCCCGCCGAGCTTTCCGGTCAGGAAGGCCATGAGAGCGCCCACGATGAGGACAACGAGGAAGAGCCACACGGAGTAGTAGAGCATCGTGCCGATCAGGACGATGATCGTCAGGCCCGACTGGATGAGCGTCGGGATGGACTGGCCGATCAGCTGACGGATCGCGTCCGTGTCGTTGGTGAAGGTCGACATGATCGCGCCGTGCGGGTGTGTATCGAAGAATCGCAGGGGTAGGCGCTCCATGGAGTCGAACATGTCGTCGCGCATGTGCTTGAGCGTTCCCTGGGTCACGATCGCCATGGCGCGGGTGTAGATGAAGCTACCGATAACGCCGGCACTGAAGATGACGCCCATCGTGACGACGAGGCGCACCAGGGTGGCGCGCACCGCGTCGAAGCCGCTCTCCAGGCCCGGGGTCACGACGTTGTCGACGATCTGCTGCATGAAGATCGAGCCAACGGCCGAGGCCACGGCGGACGTAATGATGCACACGACGGTCAGGCTGATGCGCACCGGGTAGTGGCGGAACACGTAGGCCATAAGGCGGCCGAAGGGGCGTTCGATACCCTCGAGCTTCTCCGAATCCTCCACGCGGGACTTATCCGAACGTGCCATGTCAGGCCACCTCGCTTTCGCTCGCGGCGTTCTGGGAGTCGTAGATCTCGCGGTATTCCCCGCCCGCTGCCATCAGCTCCTCGTGGGTGCCGCGTTCCTTGATGCGACCGTCGTCGAGGACGATGATCTGGTCGGCGTGGCTGACCGAAGACAGGCGCTGGGCGATGATGATCGTCGTCGTGCCGGGGATCTCGGTCTCGAAGGCACTTCGGATCAGCGAATCGGTCTTCGTGTCGACGGCGGAGGTGGAGTCGTCCAGGATGAGGATCTTCGGGTTCTTCAGCAGCGCTCGGGCGATGCACAGGCGCTGCTTCTGGCCGCCCGACACGTTGGTGCCGCCGCGGGAAATGACGTAGTCGTAGCCGCCGGGCAGCTGCTGGATGAACTCGTCGGCCTGCGCGAGCTTGCACGCGTGCTCAATCTGCTCGTCGGTCGCGTCCGGGTTGCCCCAGCGCATGTTGTCCTTGATCGTGCCGGAGAAGAGGACGTTCTTCTGCAAGACGACGGAGACTGCGTCGCGCAGCGCGCTCAGGTCATAGTCGCGCACGTCGCGCCCGCCGACCTTCACAGACCCCTCGGAGACGTCGTAGAGGCGGCAGATCAGCTGGATGAGCGAGGTCTTGGACGAACCGGTGCCGCCCACGATGCCGAGCGTCGAGCCGGACTCGATGCGCAGGTCGATGTCGGACAGTGCGTTTTCTTCGGCGCTCGCCGAATACTTGAAGGACACGCCTTCAAAGACAACGGAGCCGTCCGGGACCTCGGTGGCGCCGTTGGCCGGGGAGGTGAGCGACGGTTCGTGGTTGAGAACCTCGGCGATACGGTGCGCGGACTCTGCGGCCATCGTCGTCATGACGAAGATGAAGGCGAGCATCAGCATGTGTGTCAGAATCTGGATGCCGTAGGTGATGAGGGCGGTCAGTCCGCCCTTCGTCAGCTCGGTCGCTCCCGAGTTGATGATGATCGAAGCGCCAACATAGTCGACGGCGACGATCGCGGCGAAGATGAAGAACATCATGACGGGGCTGTTGAGCGCGATGAGCTTTTCAGCGTTCGTGAAGTCCTTGCGCACGTCCTGCGAGGCGGCGCGGAACTTCGTGGTCTCGTGCTCCTCGGTGACGAAAGACTTGACCACGCGGATCGCGGCCACGTTCTCCTGCACCGAGTTGTTCAGCGCATCGTACTTCTTGAAGATGCGGCGGAAGATCGGGAAGGCGATGAGCACGATGGCCGCCAGGATAATGGCGAGAACGGGCACCATCCCGAGGAAAATGAGGGCCATCTGGACGTTGATGCGCCACGCCATGACGATCGAGAACACGATCATGAGGGGCACGCGCACCGCAATACGGATGAGCATACCGAAGGCGTTCTGAACGTTCGTGACGTCCGTCGTCATGCGCGTGACCAGCGAGGACGTGGAGAAGCGGTCGATGTCCGCAAACGAGAAGTCCTGGACCTTGAAGAAGAGGTCCTGACGGAGGTTTTTCGCCAGGCCCACCGAGGCGGTGGCGGCGTAACGCGCGGATAGGATGCCACAGGCGAGCGACGCGAAGGCCAGTCCCGTGAGGATGAGGCCCAGGCGCATGACGGGACTCAGGGACACTCCGTCGAGCGCATCCACCAGCGTGACCATTGTCAGCGGGATCAGGCACTCGAGGATGACCTCCCCGATGATGAACAGCGGGGTCAGGATCGCGGGTTTCTTGAACTCGCGCAGCCTCCCCACCAGCGTTCGAATCGTCTTCATGTATCTCCTCTTCGTTCCCTACGGGCTTCTCATAGACGAGGCCGGGGAGCGTATTCAGCGCCCGTGCAGCCTGCAGATGGTGATAAGTGCTTTTTCGATGGCGCGCTGCGGGTCCCGCGACGCGCCCTTTGTTTCGGCGTCTGCCGTGGCGATAGCGCCGAAGGCTCCTGCCAGCGAGGCGTCGGACCAGCCGCGCAGCTCGCGCCGGGCTCGGTCCACCTGCCAGGGCGCCATCTTCAGGGTGGATGTGGATCCGCCGATCGAGACCTTCGCCATGGCGCGGAACTTCATGGCCAAAGCGGTCACAAGCAGCTGGGGCGCGATGCCGGTGGCAAACGCGTGGCGCGCGAGCGTCAGGGCCTTCGCCGAGTTGCCGGCGACGGCCGCGTCCGCGACGTCGTAGCCTGTGGCCTCGACGCGTCCGGCCTGGTAGCGCCGCACGTCCTCCAGCGTGATGCGTCCACTGACGTCGGAGAGCAGCTGGGCCAGGGCTCCGGCCATCGCACGCGGGTCGTTGCCGAGTGCGTCCACGAGGGCCTGCTGGGCCTCGGTGTCCATCTGCCGGCGTGCGGCGCGCACGTCGGAGGCGATGAGAGCCAGCTTGTCGCGGTCGTTCTTGAGCGGTTCGGCGGGGATCACGGGCCATTTGGCTTTGGTGATCGTGTCGATGACCTTCTTGCCGCGGGCGTTGCCCCCGGGGTGTGCCAGGAACATCCACACGTCGGGCGCGGGCGCGCCGGCGTAGGCGATCAGATCGTTGGCGAGGGCGTCGCTCATCGTTTCCAGGTCCCGGATGATGACCATGCGGGATTCGCCGAAGAGCGAGGGCGATGCGATGACGTCGAGCTGTCCGGCCTGGTAGGTGGCCGCGTTGATGTCGGTGCGCTCGAGGTTGGGGTCGGCCTCGTGGGCGAGGGCGCGCAGCTGGTCGAGGGCGCGGTCGACGAGAAGGCCCTCGGGGCCTTTGATCAACACGATGGGTGCCAGCGTGATCTGGGCTGGCGCCGTCGGGCGCGAACCGCGTGCTGCCACGTCTTCCTGCCTTTCCGCTGAAACGGTAACTGTCTAAGTCTGCCACCGAGCGAGCTCATTTGCGTCCGTCTTGGCCGTGGGCGGACACTAGTCGTGGCAGGTGTCACGAGAGCTTGACGATGTGCCCTCAGTAGGTGTCTGCCCCGCTCATGGCCCTTGCTCGTCGACGATCGGGGCTCCCCACCGTTTCCACGCGCGCCACGCAACCCATCCGCCTCCGCAGCAGGCGTACACGCCCAAGACTGTCGAGGATCCACCGGGCACGTGCACCCCGTTTCCGGGTAGGGAGGCGCACACGCGCGCTGCTCCAGCGATCCATGCGGTCGCCCACGAAGCAACGACTGCACACGCCGAGGCGGCGCGACTGCTCAGCGGGGAGATGAGAGCGCCCGCGAGCCCGGCGACGGTGGCGATTGGAACGGCGGGCTCGGCCATGACGTTGGCGGCGATTCCCCACACCGGTACGTTTCCGGAGAGTGACACGATGATCGGCGCGGTCGCCAGCTCCGCGAAGGCGGGCACGCACACCATTTCCACGAGGCGACGAAGCGTCTTCCCAGCGCGCGTGTCACCGCGTATTTTCCGGCGACAGCGCCGTACCAGCGCCGCGGAGGGACCGACGACCGCGAGCGCGGCGAGCGCCGACAGGGCGAATCCGTAGGAGCGGGATGACCAGGGGTCGATGAGGAGGGTGGCGATGACGACGGCGCATAGGGCGGCGATGGTTTGGCCCTCGCGTCCGAGGATGAGTCCGTGTGGGGCCTCGTTGGCGCCGCAGCCGGAGCCCACGACTGAGGGGTCTGGTCCGACGAGGATGAGGATTGTGCCCAGGACGAGGATAGTGGCCCCGAGGCGTAGGGGTTTTCGCGCGGGGACGATGAGGGTGACGGTGGCGAGGACGATGACGATGTGGGATCCGGAGACGGCGGTGAGGTGGGTGAGGGAGGTTTTCTTCATCGCGTCGGACAGGTCTGCGGGCATTGCGCGGTCGTCTCCGATCGCCATGCCGGGGACGAGGGAG
>CATYYP010000064.1 GCA_958415245.1 Schaalia odontolytica
CGGCGTGACAGGAAGCAACTACGGAACCACTGGAACCGGCTATGGCACCGCTGGAGCCGGCTACAGCACTACGGGAACCGGATACGGAACCACTGGAACCGCCTACGGCACCGGGGGAACCGCCTACGGCACCACCGGAACCGGCTACGGGACCGGGGGAACCGGCTACGGAACCGCAGCAGACGCGCCGCAGCCAGGCTCCCCAGCATACGGCACAGGGGCCTACGGC
This sequence comes from Schaalia odontolytica, assembly GCA_958415245.1. Classification (GTDB taxonomy): domain Bacteria; phylum Actinomycetota; class Actinomycetes; order Actinomycetales; family Actinomycetaceae; genus Pauljensenia; species Pauljensenia odontolytica_D. The sequence goes on from CATYYP010000064.1 coordinate 230, forward strand.
AATCAGCAGGGCATCCAGGGACCCTACGGAACAGGATTCTGAGCACCTTACCGTGAGTGCCCCGTACCAATAGGTACGGGGCACTCACGTGTATTGATACGCTGTCTCAGCGCGTTGCGTCGCGGACCTCGAGATTACGGTCAACGAAGACCAGGACGGCCTCACAAACGCCTTCGATGTCGAGGCCCGTGGAATCAACGGTCTCGACTCCGGGGGCGGCCACCATGAACTCGGAGACCTGCGAATCGGCCTTGTCACGGCCCTCGACCTGGGCCCGCACAATCTCCATGTGCTCCTCGGTGGCGTCTCCGTAGAGTTCGAGGGTCCGGCGACGCAGGCGGGCCTCCTGATCGGCGAGCAACAGAACACGAACATCCGCATCGGGGCAGACAACGGTCGTGATATCACGCCCCTCGGCGATCATGCCGGAGCCTTGTTCACGGGCCTCCATCATTCGGCGACGCTGCTCGGCCGCCATCCACGCACGCACGTCAAGGTTCGTCGAGATGTGCTTGATCGCGAGGGCGATACGCGGCTCGCGAATCTCAAGGGTGATCTCACGATCACCGATCCACACGTGCGGATCCGAAGGATCCGAAACGAGGCGCAGCGGCATCCGATCCGCAGCAGCTGCTACAGCAGCCGCATCTTCCAGATCGATGCCTTCATCCAGGCAGTACCACGTGAGCGCACGGTACATGGCGCCCGTGTCCAAGTAGCCGATGCCCAGACGGGTCGCCAGAGCCTTCGAGACCGTGGACTTGCCCGAACCGGCCGGTCCATCGATGGCAATCGTGATGCCGACGCGGGAAATCGCGTCTCGACGCTGCGTGTCGTTCATCAAAACGTTCTCCTCACCGAGGTCGTTTAGTGGGTGATGAGTCGCCAACCCCGCTGTTGGAGGTCGGCGACAGCGCGGTCAACGACCGCCGGGTCAATCATGACGCGGGCGACGCCTGCCTGTGCGCCCGCAGAGTGTTCCAGAACCAAGTCTTCGATGTTGATACCAGCCTCGCCAAGCTCGCTGAAAAGCCTACCGAGAGCACCCGGCTCGTCGGGGATGAGCACTTCGATCTCGCGATACCGAGAAGGAGCACCACCGTGCTTGCCGGGAATGCGCGCGACGCCCTGATTACCCGCGGTCATGACCCGATTGATCGCTCCCACGGAGCCGCCGCGCAGGGGGCCGAGTTCGGCAGCCGCGTCGAGATGTGTCAGCAAGTCATCGAGGTCGGTGCGTAGCTCGCGCAGGATGTCTGCGACCGGACCGGCATTGCCGGCCAAAATAGCTGTCCATAGGCGCGGATCGGAGGCCGCAATGCGGGCAGTATCGCGCAGCCCCTGCCCCGCCAGCCCGAGTGCCTGGGCGGGGGCGTCCACAAGACGCGCGGCTAGCATCGACGACACGAGCTGAGGAACGTGCGACACGAGAGCGACAGCGTGGTCATGCGTGCCCGCATTCATCTCGAGGGGCACGGCTCCTACGTCCGTTGCCAACGCGCGAGCCACAAGCACCGCGCGCGGCCACGTTGACTCGTGCGCAACGATCACCCACGGACGTCCGTAGAACAGATCGGCATCTGCGGCACCCGCACCGCTGCGCTCACGACCTGCCATAGGATGCGAACCGACGTAACGCGAGGCTTCCTCGAGACGTCCTTCACGCTCCAAGCCGCGCAGCACATCGGCGACAACCGCGTCCTTCACGGAGGCAACATCGGTGACGATCGCATCGGGGAAACGCAGCAGCGATTCGACGATCACACGGTCTGCGACATCCGGAGGCGTCGCGACGACAACGATGGACGGCGCCTGATACGAAGGCGTATCCGAGCCACACTCGCGAGGGTGCACCCCGGCCTCGGCAAGAACGTCGCCGAACGCCTGCCCGGCGCCCACGTCGGAGGCCAGGCGTAGCGAAGTGGGCGAAGCGTCGTCAAGATAAACGCGCACTCCCCCGGCCCGCAGCGCGAGGCCCAGGGATGCACCCAGCAGGCCCGATCCGATGATGAGAACCGGCCCCGCCGTTTGCACGACGCGCGCGCCGACGCCGTCCGAGGTGCTCACAGTCCGACGGCTCCGTACAGTGCGCTCAGCGCGTTGCCCTTCACGCGGCGGGTCGTCCCCTGCTTGAGGTGGTCGAGAGAGATCGGACCGAAGCCCGTGCGGACGAGCTCACGCACCGGGTAGCCGACAGCCTCCATCATGCGACGGACAAGCCGGTTGCGACCCTCGTGCACAACGATTTCGACGGTCGTGATATCGCCGTAGGTGTCGACGATGCGGAAGGAGTCAACCTTGATCGGGCCGTCCTCGAGCTCAATGCCATTCATGAGGGTGCGCTTGACGCCGGGCTTGACCTCGCCGTGCAGACGCGCCACGTAGGTCTTGCGAATCTCGTACTTGGGGTGCGTCAAACGGTTCGCCAGCTCGCCATCGTTGGTCAGCAGCAGCAGGCCGGACGTGTCGATGTCGAGGCGGCCCACGTGGTACAGACGCTCGGGGTAGTCGGCGATCAGGTCGGCGATCGTGGGGCGGCCCTCCGGGTCGCTCATCGTGGACACGGTGCCGATCGGCTTATTGACGGCCAGGACGATGTGCTTCGTCTCATCCAGGATGAGGCGCTCGCCGTCCACGTGAATGACCTGCTTCGCAGGGTCCACGCGCACGCCCTGGTTACGGACCACGGTGCCATCGACGCTCACGCGTCCGTCGGCGATCATCTGTTCGGACGCGCGCCTGGATGCGACGCCTGCCTGGGCGAGCACCTTCTGCAGGCGCACTCCACCCTCGGTGTAGGGGTTAGCCCTCATAGTTCTTCCTCCAATTCCTCCAGCGCGTCGGCGTCTGGCAGGTAGGGTGCCAACGGTACCAGCTCCGACAGACTCGTTAATCCCATTTTCTCAAGAAATTCCCCGGTCGTCCCGTACAGGCGCGCGCCAGACGGTGTCAGGCCCGTCTCTTCCACGAGGCCTCGGGCGAGCAGCGTACGCACGACACCGTCCACGTTCACCCCACGAATACGGCAGATTCGCGCCCTCGAAATGGGCTGACGGTAGGCAATGACCGCCAGCGTTTCGAGAGCAGCCTGAGACAGTCGCGCGTGCGAGGAGCCGACGACGAAACGCCCGACCACATCGGCGTATGCCCGTGCGGAATAGATGCGCCAGCCACCCGCCACTTCGCGCAGCTCGAAACCACGCGGGTGTTCCTGTCCCTCGCCCAGGTACTCGGCGGCGAGAGCACGCAGGTGCTGTTCGATGTCCGCGGTGCTCACGCTGAGGACATCGGCAAGGTCGGACGCGGCAACCGGCTCCGAGGCGACCATCAGAATCGCCTCGATCGCACCGCGCAGCGTGTTCTCACTCATCGGTGTCTTCTCCTTCTGTCTCAATCGCGGTCACATGCGGGGACGAGGCCGTGGCAGGGGCCGCGTCTCCGGCACCCGTATAGTCGTCCACGTCGATGTCGATGCTCCCCTCATTACCGGTCCACTGAATCGTCAGCGTGCCAAGCGCCCCGTCTTGCTCAAACTCAACGGCTCCACGCCTGTAGAGCTCCAAGAGCGCAAGGAAGCGAGAGACGACGACGGCGCGCGTGGGCGCATCCTCGACGAGGTCGTGAAAGGTCATGCACCCCGCATCGGCCAGCATCGCCGAGACAACGAGGGCCTGCTCGCGGACGGGCACAACGGGGTCATGCAGGTGGGCGACCTGAACCGTCGGACTCGTCGATGACAGGGCATCGGCAGCCACACGAGCAAGGTCTTCGGGGGTTGTCAGCCACCGAAGCTTGGGCAGGAGGCTCGCGAAATGCGGCTCGAGAGGCACGTCCCTGGCGACGTACGAGCCGTACTCCCCCATCCGCGCGTCGATGTGTTTCGCCGCTTCCTTGAAAGCCCGATACTGCAGGAGCCGCGAGAAGAGGAGATCGCGGGCCTCAAGGTCAGCCTCGGACGCGTTATCATCCTCGTCGACGCTGGGCAGCAAATGCGCAGCCTTCATGTCGAGTAGCGTCGCCGCGACAACCAGGAATTCGGTTGTGCGCGACAGATCCGGGGACGCCTTCATAAACGCGATGAACTCGTCGGTCACCTGCGCGAGTGCGACCTCAGTGATGTCGAGTTTCTTACGCGCGATCAGCGACAGGAGAAGATCAAAAGGACCTTCAAAAACCGGGAGCGAGACCGCGAAGAGGTCGAACTCCCCCTGAACCTCGAGACTGTCAGGCCGCGTCGCCACGGGCGATGACTTCCCGCGCGAGTCGACGGTACGCGTGAGCGCCCGCGTGGTTGGGAGCGTAGGAGATGATCGGCTCGGTGGCCACCGACGCGTCCGGGAACTTGATCGTGCGGCCGATACGGGTATCGAACACGAGATCGCCGAAAGCCTCCTGCAGACGCTGGAGGACCTCACGCGAGTGCAGCGTGCGCGAGTCAACCATCGTGGCGACAATGCCGTCAATCTTCAGGCGCGGGTTGATGCGATCACGCACCGTCTCGATTGTCTCGACCAGCAGGGCCACGCCACGCAGCGCGAAGAACTCTGCCTCGACCGGAACGATAACGCCGTGAGCGGCCGTCAGAGCGTTGACCGCGAGCAGGCCGAGGGAAGGCTGGCAGTCGATCAGCACCACGTCGTAGTCGGATTCGACATGACGCAGGACACGAGCCAGGGCGCTCTCGCGGGCGACCTCGTTGACGAGCTGAACCTCCGCCGCAGACAGGTCAATGTTCGCGGGGATAATGTCAAGATTTTCCGTCGACGTGTGGCAGATCGTCGCCTTGACGTCCGCTTTCGGATTCATGAGCAGCGTGTAGATCGTCTGCTCCATGTCGAGGGCATTGATGCCCAAGCCGACAGAAGCGGCACCCTGGGGATCGAAGTCCACGATCAGCACACGGCGACCATACTCGGCCAGCGCGGCACCCAGGTTAATGGTGGTCGTCGTCTTGCCGACACCACCCTTCTGGTTGCACATCGCGATCACACGGGCGGGACCATGCCCCGACAGCGGCGCGGGCACGGGAAAATCGACCGGCTCTTCGTGCAGGTCGGGCGTCAGCGTAGGGTGCGAGTTCGTGGTCACGACCCCATCCTAATTCATCACCGCGCGGATGCGTCGGTGCCACGCGCCCGAGGGTGCGAGAGCGTAAAGACTTCGCGCAGCGCAGCGGCAGTCACCTGCGTGTAGATCTGAGTCGTCGCCACCGACGCATGCCCGAGAAGCTCCTGCACTTCACGGACGGATGCGCCGCCCTCAAGCAGATGCGTCGCAAAGGAGTGCCGCAGCGTATGCGGGGACACCCGCTCCCCCAGCTGCGCAGCCTCCGCCGCGCGCCGGATCGCGGTCCATGCGCTCTGCCGGGAGAGCGCACCTCCCCGGGAGTTCAGGAAAAACGCGGTGGATCCCCGACCTCGTGCGGCGAGGGCAGGGCGGGCGCGCACCCGATACGCGTCGAGCGCGTCCACGGCGAACGATCCAACGGGAACAATCCGCTCTTTGCGTCCCTTTCCGAACAGGCGCACGACGGGAACGTCTCCGTCCAGGTCGAGGTCATCGGCGCTGAGGGACACTGCCTCTGAGACGCGGGCACCGGTCGCGTACAGGAGCTCAAGGAGGGCGGCATCGCGCAGGCCGATCGGAGAGTCATCGGCATGGGCGGCGTCCAGCAGCCGTCCCACCTCGTCGACAGACAGGGCCTTGGGGAGGTGGCGCCCCTGGCGCGGGGCATGCAGCTGCGCAGCTGCATCGGTTCCGACCGCCCCCTCGGTCAGCGCGTACTTGTGGAGCCCGCGAATTGCCGCCGATGCGCGCGCCACAGACGATGCCGCCGCCGGAGTTCCCGTGACCTGCCCAGATGCCAGGCGCATCGTGTAGTCCTCGATGTCCCAGGGACTGATGTCTTCGACGTTGAGCTTCCCTTGACTCTTCATGTCAAACGCGTAGCGGGCGACGTCGCGGCGATAGTTCGAAACTGTATGCGCAGACGCCCCCTTCTCAACGCGCAGATAATCCACCCAGTCGCGGACGAGAGCTTCGAGGGATGTCATGGTGACAGGGTAAGCGACTATGCAACATATGTGCGTGAGCGCTATCGGCAAGCGCACATTTTCGCTAGACTGTGACGCGGTAAACCATTTCCTGCCCCAACGCTGGGGCCCAACAACTGGAGACCAACGTGTCACTTCACTGGGATCACATCGATGACGAAGCGGTCAAGACCGCTAAGCTCCTCGCCGCCGACGCCGTCGAGCAGGCCGGATCGGGCCACCCCGGCACCGCCATCTCGCTCGCCCCCGCCGCCTACCTCCTCTACAACAAGGTCATGAACGTCGACCCGGCCGACCCCCGCTGGATCGGCCGCGACCGCTTCATCCTCTCGGCCGGCCACTCGTCGCTGACCCAGTACGTCCAGCTCTACCTCTCCGGCTTCGGTCTCGAGCTCGACGACATCAAGACCCTGCGCACCGCCGGCTCCCTGACCCCGGGCCACCCCGAGTACGGCCACACCAAGGGCGTTGAAATCACCACCGGCCCGCTGGGCACCGGCATCGCCTCCGCCGTCGGCTTCGCCATGAACGCCCGCCGCGTCCACGGCCTGCTCGATCCCGAGACCCCGCTCGGTGAGTCCGTCTTCGACCACAACGTCTACGTCATCGCCGGCGACGGCTGCTTCCAGGAAGGTGTCTCCGCCGAGGCTTCGTCCCTCGCGGGCACCCAGGAGCTGGGCAACATCACCGTCATCTGGGACGACAACCACATCTCCATCGAAGACAACACCTCGATCGCCTTCACCGAGGATGTCCTGGCCCGCTACGAGGCCTACGGCTGGCACGTCCAGCGCGTCGACTGGCTCGGTGAGGACGGCTCCTACGAGGAGAACACCGCTGCCCTGAACGACGCCCTCGACGCCGCCAAGGCCGAGACGAAGAAGCCCTCGCTCATCGCGCTGCGCACCATCATCGGCTGGCCGACCCCCGGCAAGCAGAACACCGGTGGCATCCACGGCTCCAAGCTCGGCTCCGAGGCCCTCAAGGGCCTGAAGGAAGCCCTGGGCGCCGACCCCGAGAAGATGTTCGACGCCGACGCCGCCATCGTGGACGAGGTCCGCGCCCGTGCCGCCGCCCGCGCCGCCGAGTACCGCAAGGACTGGGATGCACGCTTCGAGGCGTGGAAGGCCGCTCACCCCGAGCAGGCCGCTCTGCTCGAGCGCCTCCTGGAAGGCCGCCTCCCCGAGGGTTGGGAAGCCGCGCTCCCCGCCTTCGAAGAGGGCAAGGCTATCGCGACCCGCGCCGCCTCCGGCCAGGTCCTCAACGCGATCGCCCCCGTCCTGCCCGAGCTGTGGGGCGGCTCCGCCGACCTCGCCGGCTCGAACAACACCTTCCTGAAGGGTGAGCCCTCGTTCCTGCCCGCGCACCGTTCCTCCTCGTCCTTCAGCGGCGACAAGTTCGGCCGCAACCTCCACTTCGGCGTGCGCGAGTTCGCGATGGGTGCCGCCCTCAACGGCATCGCCGCCGACGGCTTCACCCGCGCTTACGGCGGCACGTTCTTCGTGTTCTCCGACTTCATGCGCGGCGCCGTGCGTCTCGCCGCCCTCATGGACCTGCCGGTCACCTACGTGTGGACCCACGACTCCATCGGCGTCGGCGAGGACGGCCCGACCCACCAGCCCATCGAGCACCTGGCCTCCTACCGTGCGATTCCGAACTTCGCTGTCGTGCGCCCCGCCGACGCCGCCGAGACCGCCGCGTCCTGGAAGGCCATCCTCGAGCAGTCCCACCCGGCCGCCATCATCCTGTCGCGCCAGAACCTGCCCAACCCGGCACGCGGCGAAGGCACCGGCCTGGCCACCACCGAGGACCTGGCGCGCGGCGCCTACGTCCTGGCCGACACCGAGGGCACGCCCGACGTGATCCTGCTGGCCTCCGGCTCCGAGGTCTCCGTCGCCCTCGAGGCACGCGAAGCCCTGGCCGCCGACGGCATCGCCGCCCGCGTCGTGTCCGTGCCCTGCCTCGACTGGTTCGAGGCCCAGGACCGTGAGTACCGCGACTCCGTCCTGCCCCCGTCGGTGCGCGCCCGCGTCTCCGTCGAGGCCGGCATCGCCCTGCCGTGGTATCGCTGGATCGGCGACGCCGGCCGCGCGGTCTCCATCGAGCACTTCGGCGCCTCCGCGCCGG
>CATYYP010000065.1 GCA_958415245.1 Schaalia odontolytica
CTCCAGGTGGGGCTGGTCGCGCAGCGCCGGGGCGTTCGGGCCGTGGCGGCGCTGGCCTCGCCGATTGATGCGCCGCTGTGCGAGCGTTTCCGCTCGTCGTTGCCTTTTGAGCTCACGGACTCCCAGCGCGAGGCTGTCGCTCAGATCGGGGCCGACCTGGCCGGCGAGGTGCCGATGCAGCGGCTCCTGCAAGGAGACGTGGGATCAGGCAAGACCGTCGTCGCGCTCAGCGCGCTGCTCCAGGTGGTTGCTGCCGGTCACCAGGGGGCGTTCGTCGCGCCGACCGAGGTCCTTGCGGAGCAGCACGCCGCCTCCCTGCGGGCGCTCCTGGAGCCCCTGGGGATGGACGCCCCGGACGTTCGCCTGCTGACGGGTTCGACGCCGCCCGCCGCCCGCCGCGAGATTCAAAGTGCGATGAACGCGGCAGAGCCGCTCATCGTCGTGGGAACCCACGCTCTCTTCCAGGAGAGCGTGCGTTTCGCGGACCTGGCTCTCGTCGTCGTCGACGAGCAGCATCGCTTCGGCGTCGAGCAGCGAGCCGCACTGCGTGGGGCACGCGAGGACGGGCGTGCGGTTCACGAACTTGTCATGACTGCGACACCGATTCCGCGAACGATCGCCATGACCGTCTTCGGAGATCTCGACGATACGCGCATGAGCGGTATGCCCTCGGGGCGTACCCCCGTGGCCACCTACCTCGCCGACAGTGCCAACGCCGCGTGGGTGGAGCGCACGTGGGCGCGGGCTGCGGAGGAGATCGCCCAGGGGCGTCGCGTCTACGTGGTGTGCCCGCGCATCGACGCCTCGGACGACGTCGCCGACGCCGAGGAGGAGGGCGCGCGCCCCCTCGCCTCCGTCGAGGAGGTTGCCGCGTACCTGCGCTCCCACCCGGCCCTGTCCGGCATCGCCATCCATGAGTTGACGGGACGCACTCCCTCGCCCGTCAAGGCGCAGATCATGGAGGATTTCTCCGCCGGGCGCGCACCCCTCCTCGTCGCCACAACCGTCATCGAGGTTGGCGTCGACGTGTCGGAGGCGACCCTCATGGTTATCCTCGACGCCCAACAATTCGGCCTCGCCCAGCTCCATCAGCTGCGCGGGCGCGTCGGGCGCTCCTCCCTGCCGTCGCTGTGCATCGCCATGCATCGCCACGAACTCACGGAATCGGGCAGAGCACGCCTGCAGGCTTTCGCGGACACGACCGACGGTTTCGAGCTTGCCGAGGCTGACCTGCGCCTGCGCAAGGAAGGCGACGTCCTTGGAGCCGGCCAGTCGGGCACGGCCACCCACCTGCGCTTCCTCTCGGTGCGCCGCGACGAGGCGCTGATCCGCCGCGCGAAAGGCGAAGCCGAAACCCTCCTGGAACAGGACCCGATGCTGGAGCGCCACCCGGACCTCGCCCGGGCGCTGCGCGCTGCATCGGACGGACAGATCGAGTGGATGCAACGCTCCTGAGGTGCGCCCGGTAGGGTAGGGGTATGACCAGAATCGTCGCAGGCAGCGCCAAGGGGCGTACCCTCGCCGTGCCCAAGTCCGGCACCCGTCCCACTTCCGAGCGGGTTCGCGAGGCCCTCTTTTCGCGCCTGGACCACATGAACGTGCTGGACGGTGCGACCGTCCTTGACCTCTACGCCGGAACGGGTGCCCTCGGCCTGGAAGCCCTGTCGCGCGGAGGTGCCCACGCCACCCTCGTCGAAAAGGCTTCGGCCGCAGCCCGCGTCGCCTCCGCGAACGTTCGCTCGACGGGCCTGCCCGCGCGCGTCGTCACCGCCGACGCGCGCACCTACCTGGGAGCGCGCAACGGGGAAGCGCTCGCGGGAGACATTGACCTGGTCTTTATCGACCCGCCCTACGACATCGCAGAAGACGACATGACGACGGTGCTGGCCTCCCTCGGTCCGTGGATCGGCCCCGATGCCCTCGTCGTTGTCGAACGCTCTACGCGCGCGCCCGCTCCGACGTGGCCGGATTTCCTCGTCCTCGAGGACCAGCGCACCTGGGGAGAAACCATCGCCTACTTCGCCGGTCCGCCCCTGCCCGAGGATGGAACCGCCGACGGTGCGCAGTCCTTCGAGGACGCCCAGGCCTCGTTGAGCGTGGAGGAGGAAGGCCGATGATTGCGCTGTTCCCCGGTTCTTTTGACCCCTTCACAAACGGGCACCTCGACGTCGCCGAGCGCGTCTGTGCCATCGCCGACCGCCTGATCATCGGTGTCGGAGCGAACCCCACCAAGCGCGGCCTGATCGCCCCCGAAGAGCGCGTCAGGCTCATCCGGGAGGCCACCGGCCACCTCGGCGGCGTTGAGGTCGTCCTGCTGCAGGGCGCGACCATGGATGAGGCCTCGCGTCTGGGAGCAACGCTTATCGTCAAGGGCGTGCGCTCCTCGATCGATGTCGACTATGAGGCTCCCCAGGCGGTCTTCAACCGTGAGATCGGGGGCATCGACACCTGGTGGATTCCGACCCGTCCGGCCCTCGCACACATATCGTCGAGCGCCGTGCGCGAACTTGTGGGTCTGAAAAAGGATATTTCTCGGTATGTCCCTCCAGCGATTGAGCGATTTTTGACCGACAATAGAAGCTGAATAATGCCCGGTGGAACGCAGGAGGCAGCCATGGCTGACACGACCGACAACCATACGCAGGACGAGTGGAACGAGGAAACCGTCTACGGTCCCTCCACCGTGATCGCCGCCCTCGACCAGATTGAGGACCTTGTCGAGTCCTCGCGTGCGGTGCCCCTGTCGGCCTCGATCATGGTCAACAAGGCCGAGATCCTCGACCTGCTCGACCAGGCCCGTGAGGCTCTGCCTGAGGACCTCGTGGCCGCCGATGCCGTCGTCGCCGACGCGGACGCCGTCCTGGGACGCGCCGACTCCGCCGCCGAGACGCGCATCGCCGAGGCGAACTCGCGCGCTTCCTCGACCCTCGATCAGGCCAACGAGCGAGCCGCGCAAATCCTCGCCGACGCCGAGGAAGAAGCCGAGCGCACCCGTTCGCGCGCAAACGACGAGGCCACCGCGCTCGTCTCGCAGGCCCGCTCGGACGCCGAGGCCACGATTGCTGACGCGAACGCCCAGGCGGCCCGCATCGTCTCCACTGAGAACATCGTGCGCATGGCCGAGGATCGCGCCCGCGAGATCGTCTCCGAGGCCAAGCGCTCGGCAGCCTCCCTGCGTGAAGGCGCGGACGACTACGTGGCCTCCTCGCTGGACGAGCTTGCCCACCTCATCTCCGACCTCGCGCGTCGCACCGACGCTGGACGTCGCACGATCGCGGAGCGCCGCGGCGTCGACGTCACCGATGTGGATCTGACCAATGAGTGACAATTCCCTGACCCTGTCCCTGGCGCGCCTGCAGCGCGCCCTGGGTTCGACGCTGCACCAGGACCTCGTGTGGGTCACCCCCGACGACCTGGGCACACCCTCCATGTCGGCCGTCCCCGGCGTACCCCTGGACGTGTCGGTGGACTTCACCAGCGTCGAGGACGGCGTGCTCGTCCAGCTTGCCACCTCCGTGGATCTTATTGGGGAGTGCGTGCGCTGCCTCGACGAGGTGCGCGACCACCACGACGTCTCCAGCGCGGAGGTCTACTTCGAGGCCGACGCGCCCGCCCTGACCCCCTCCGAGGATGACGAGGAGGCCGAGGACCTGTTCGTTATCGGCGAGCGCGACACCGTCGACATTGAGACGCAGCTGCGTGATGCGATCGTTCCCCTCGTGGATCCGCGCCCGCTGTGCAGTGAGGACTGCGCGGGCCTGTGCGATGTCTGCGGTGAGAAGTGGGCTGATCTGCCTTCCGACCATGAGCATTTCGTCGTCGACCCGCGCTTGGCCTCCCTGGCCTCCCTGCTGGGTGACGATGCCGAGCCGGGGCGATCCTGATGAGTCGTTCCAAGCACCTGCCCGTTCCTCCGCGTACCGACACGGAGGCGCTGGTGGAGGCGTGGGGGACCCGCATCGACGCCCCGCTCCTGCAGTTGGCGCTCGTGCACCGCTCCTACGCGAACGAGGCCGGGGGCATCGCGAATAACGAGCGCCTCGAATTCCTGGGCGACTCGGTCCTGTCGATCGTGATCGCGCAGAAGCTCTACGAGCAGTACCCGGACGTGGCCGAGTCGGACCTGTCGCGCATGCGTGCCGCGACCGTTTCCCAGCAGCCCCTGGCTGCCGCCGCCCGCCGCATCGGCCTGGGTGACTTTGTCTTCCTGGGCAAGGGCGAGTCGATGCACGGGGGACGCGACAAGGATTCGATCCTGTCGGACACCTTCGAGGCTCTCATCGGCGCGACCTATCTGACTAGCGGCCTGGAAGAGGCGCGCCGGGTCATCCTTGAGCGCCTGAGCTTCCTCCTCGTGGACGCCCCCTCGCGCGGCCAGCACCAGGATTGGAAGACGATCCTCATCGAATACTCGCAGGCTCAGGGCCTGGGCGAGGTCTCCTACGAGGTCGAGGGGGAGGGGCCGGACCACCAGCGCGTGTTCACGGCCCGCGCTTTCGTCTCCGAGCGCCCCGATCCGATCGGCTCGGGGCAGGCCTCGTCGAAGAAGCACGCGGAGAACGCGGCCGCGCAGGATGCGATGAGCCGCCTGTCTCCCGAGAAGTAGTAAGTACACGAGGGCGTTTGTCCTCCCGACGGTTAGAATCAACACGTGAGTGAAAATACGTCCGCGCGTACGCGCGTCATGATCATTGACGACCACGAGATCGTTCGACGTGGCATTGCCGAGATCGTCGACCGCGACGACGCCCTCGAGGTTGTCGCCGAGGCCGGCTCCGTTGCTGATGCCGTGCGTCGCGCCGACCTGGTGCGTCCCGACGTGATCCTGGTGGACCTGCAGCTGCCCGACGGCACCGGCATCGACATCATGAATCGACTGCGTTCCTCCCACCCGCAGATCCTCCCCGTCGTGCTCACCTCCTTCGACGACGACGAGGCCCTGGCTGAGTCCCTCGAAGCGGGTGCCCGCGCGTACATCCTCAAGACCGTGCGCGGCGCGGAAATCACCGACGTGATCAAGGCGGTCGCCGACGGTCGCGTGCTGCTCGACGAGCGCACTCTGACGCGTCGCCGCGTCGATCACGAGGATCCGACCGCCGACCTGACGCCGTCGGAGCGCAAGGTCCTGGACCTGATTGGCGATGGCCTGTCGAACCGCGAGATCGGCGAGAAGCTGGGTGTCGCGGAAAAGACCGTGAAGAACCACATCACCTCTCTCCTGTCGAAGATGGGCTTGCAGCGCCGTACGCAGGTGGCCGCGTGGGTGGCCGGGCAGAGGGCGGCATCCTGGCGTAACTGAGCCACTGCCTCGTTCAGGAAGGAGCGAGACGAACACGAGCGGGTCGGAATTATCCGGCCCGCTCGGCGTGTATGTGCTCGCGTCAGCGTAATCATCCCACCGGTCAAGTTGTCTGTTAATCAGGGGAACCCCCGATTTGCGAGAAAGCTACTATCAAACTGGTTTATGAAAAAGCCCTATGGGGTAACGTTCGCCTCATCCTCACCGTAGAGGACGGACACTGTCGTCCACCATTACCCCTTGAAAGGACACCCCGTGAACCTCAAGCGAATGCTTGCCGGTTGTGCGGTCGCTACGGCACTGGTGCTCGCACCCATGAGCGCCCCCAGTTTTGCCGACGCAGCACCAGCGCCTACCGGCGTCCCCGCAGCGGTACCACTGAGCTCCACCCCCAAGATCGCCAAGTGGCAAGAACTCCAATACGGCATGTTCATGCACTTCGGCGTCTACTCCGTCTACGGCGGCTACTACAACGGCCACCGCCAGGGCATGGGCTACCCCGAGCAGATCAAGGCCTGGGAGAACATCCCCACCGACGACTACCTGCTCAAGGCCAAGGACCTGGCCGCGAATTTCGATGCCTCCGCGATCTGCAAGACGGTCCACGACTCGGGTATGAAGTACCTGATGATCACGTCGAAGCACCACGACGGCTTCGCCATGTGGGACACGAAGACGACCGACTACAACATCGTCAAGCAGTCCAAGTATGGCAAGGATCCGATGAAGGAGCTGTCCACCGAGTGCAACAAGCTCGGCGTCAAGCTCGCCTTCTACTTCTCGATCATCGACTGGACCAAGCAGACCCCCGAGCCCTACGGCAACGTCAACCCCATCGATGAGGACCTGATGACGACCGTCATCAAGCCCCAGCTGACCGAGCTCCTCACCAACTACGGCCCGATCGCCGAGCTGTGGTTCGACATGGGCGGCCCCACCGCCGAGCAGTCTCAGCGCATGGCCCAGTGGGTCCACGAACTCCAGCCTGAGACGATGGTCAATTCTCGCGTGTGGAACAAGGCCGGTGACTTCGAGGTCGGCGGCGACAACTCGGTGACCACGGACTTCCACATGGGTCCCTGGGAGTCGATTCGCTCGATCTACCCGGCCTGCTGGGGATACTGCTCGTGGGCGAACCGCGACGATAACGCGAAGAGCTACAAGGAACGCGAGCTGGTCAACAACCTCATCGGCACGGTCGCCTCGGGTGGCCAGTTCGCCTACAACATCGGCCCCAAGGGGGACGGCACGATCGAGGCCTTCGACGCCGGCGTCGTCACCGAGGTCGGCCAGTGGATGCAGCGTCACCCCGACGCCATTACGGGAGCTCGCCCGACGTGGTACCCCGCCCCCGCCTGGGGCAAGGTCATGACCAAGGGCAACGACCTCTACTTCTTCCCCGAGCTGTGGAGCCCCGGCAAGACGCTGACGCTCCCCAGCGTCGGCGGCCACGTCACCGGTGTGACCGTTGATGGCACAGACCGCTCCCTCGAATTCACCCAGGACGGCACCACGCTCACGGTGACCATGTCGGGTGAGAACCCGGAGCCGAACCTGCGCCCCGTCGTCAAGGTCACCTTCGATGCCGCCCCCACCTACGTACCCACGCAGACGGTCACCGCCGTCGACGGCGCGACCATCTCCTCCGAGCAGTTCTTCGGACGCGCCTCCGCACTGCGCTACTCCGGCGCGCAGGCCTACGACGCCTACCTGGTGAACAAGACGGACAAGGCCATCACCGACCTGACCCTGAAGTTCTCAGGCAACTTCGACGCCTCCACGACCTACAAGATCACCCTCGGGGCCACCTCCATCGAGGTGACCGGAGCGCAGATTGAGGCCGGTGAAGTTGGCGAGGGCCTCAGCCTCGAGCCCGGCAAGGTCACGCCCCTGCGCCTCGAACTGGCACACCCCTCCTACTACGCCAACCCGATCGGCCTGCGCTCCGTGAGCGCAACCCTGCACGTCTACGGTGAGAACGCGGCCACCCAGCCTCCCGTCATCGCCACGGACCCCTCCTCGGTCTCCGTGAAGGCGGGGGAGAGCGCCACCTTCACCGTCGTCGCCTCGGGCCGACCGGCCGCCACCATCCAGTGGTACCGCGTCCCCAAGGGGGCAAGCGAAGGAACGGCGATTCCGGACGCCACGAACGCCATGTACACCCTGACGACGACGCTCGAGGATGACGGCGCGCAGTTCTACGCCGTCGCCACGAATGCCAACGGTTCCACGACCTCCCAGCGTGCGACCCTGACCGTCACCAAGGGCAGCGACAACCTCGCACTCAACAAGACGGCCACCATGTCCTCGACCGGCTGGGGCGGCACCGCCTCGCGCGCCGTCGACGGTAACACGGACGGCGTGTGGGACAACGGCTCGGTCGCCCACACCGGCAAGCAGGCCAACCCCTGGTGGGAGGTCGACCTCGGCGAAACCCACCCCCTGGGCGTCGTCAACGTCTGGAACCGCTCCTCCTCCGACAACTGCCAGGGAATCTCCTGCGACCAGCGCCTGCACGACTTCTGGGTCGTCGCTTCCGAGACGCGCCTCGACGCTTCCTTTAACCCCGCCACGGCTGGCGCGGTCGACGGCGTCCACATGATCAAGGTCGACGGAGTTGGCGGCCGCCCGAGCGCGGTTGACTTCGAGGGCTTCGATGCTCGCTTCATTCGCGTCATCCAGCCCACCGAGTTCGGCGAGTTCGCGCTCGCGGAGGTCGAGGCCTTCGCGGCTGCTGCCCCAACCCCGGATCCCGGCGATCAGGAGCCTCCGGTCATCAAGCCGCTGACCGTTACCGCTAACCCCGCCGAAGACGCGCAGATCTCGGGTGACGGCGCCTTCCGCACCGTGACGGCGAAGGAAGGCACGCAGGTCACGATCAAGGCCGAGGCGAGCGGCAAGCCCGCCCCGACCCTGTTCTGGCAGATCAAGCGCGAGGGCTCCGATTCGTGGGCCATCGTCGAAGATGAGAACGGCCCCGAGCTGACCCTCACGATCGACGGTGAGAACAATGGCTCGGTCATCCGCGTCATGGCCATGAACGAGGCCGGGTTCGCTGAATCGGGCCTTGTGACCCTCGCCCTGGC
>CATYYP010000066.1 GCA_958415245.1 Schaalia odontolytica
GCTCAGGGAGCCTCTCGTCGGCATCGTTATCCCGCTCGTGCTGTTCATCATGATGGCGATGTCCATCGTCGATCTGCTGACGAACGGCTACGGCAAGTATCCGACGAGTTACGTGCTGATCTTCGGCTGGGGTTCCGTTGCGGTTGCAGTGGTCGCCGCCCTGATCCTCACGTTCATCCCGTGGAAGCATCGCCCGGTGGACACTCACGCGACGGTCGCCCAGATCCTCGCAGACGACGCCGATGACACCGCTTCGATCGAAGGAGGCACCAAGTGACCGCTCCTGCTATCGTCCTCATGATCCTGACGATTCTGCTCGTCTGGGGTGGCCTCGTCGCTTCCGTCGTCATGCTGCAGGTTCTCTCGGTTCCGTCGGACGAGGAAACCGAGGCAGCACAGCGCGCTATCGAAGCTGCCGAAGCTGCGAAGCAGTAGGGTGGCATCGTGAAGCTCGTTGCCTTTGATCTCGATGACACCCTGGCGCCCTCGAAGTCGCCGCTGCCCGCCCGCATGGACGTCGCGCTGCGTTCCCTGCTCGACCACGTGGAGGTGTGCATCATCTCCGGCGGTCAGATGGGGCAGTTCCGCACCCAGGTGCTGGACAACCTGCACGCCACGGACGAGGAACTGTCTCGCCTGCATCTGATGCCCACCTGCGGCACGCGCTACTACCGCTATGAGGGTGGCGCGTGGGTCGAGCGTTACGCGCACGACCTGGATCCCGAGGTGGCCGCCCGCGCGATCGCTTCGCTTGAGCGTCACGCGCGTGAGCTTGGCCTGTGGGAGTCCAACCCGTGGGGCAACATTATCGAGGACCGAGGCTCGCAGATCACCTTCTCCGCGCTGGGGCAGGAGGCTCCGCTCGACGCGAAGCGCGCCTGGGACCCGGACGGCACTAAGAAGGCCGCTCTGCGCGACGCCGTGCAGCCCGACGTGCCTGAGCTCGATGTTCGCGGCGGTGGCTCGACCTCGGTCGACATCACCACCCGTGGCATCGACAAGGCGTTCGGCATGGGCAAGCTCGTCGAAGAGACGGGCATCCCTGCTTCCGAGATGCTCTTCATTGGCGACCGCCTGGATCCGGAAGGCAATGACTACCCCGTCAAGGCCGCCGGCTACGCGACGCGCGCCGTTTCCGGATGGGAAGAATGCGTGGACGTCATCGACGAGATCGTGGCATCCATGAGCTGACCCGTCGCAGTAAACGATGACGAGGCCGGGGCTGGAAATCCAGCTCCGGCCTCGTTGTGTGCGGCTGCGGTGCTTGCGGCGATCGTACGGCCGCCGCGCGATGCCGTGGCGCGTTACTGCGCGCCGACGCCCCTGGTCGCCCAAAATACGACGGCGGATGCGGCTGCGACGTTGAGCGAGTCGACCCCGTGGTCCATGGGGATTTTCACGGTGTAGTCGGAGGCCGCGATGGTGCGTCGTCCCAGGCCGTCGCCTTCGGTGCCCATCACCATAGCGAGGCGGGCGTCCGGTCCCTGGAGGGCGGGCAGCGCAGCGAAGTCGTCGAGGGACACCGAATCGTCCGACAGAGCCAGCGACGCGACCGTGAAGCCAGCCGCCTGGAGGGTGGCGATGTCGCCGGGCCAGGACTCGAGGCGGGTCCACGGCACCTGGAAGACGGTCCCCATGGAGACACGCACGGATCGTCGGTAGAGGGGATCAGCGCACTGTGGGGTCACGAGGACAGCGTCGACGCCGAGGGCGGCGGCGCTACGGAATGCTGCGCCCACATTCGTGTGGTCGACGAGGTTCTCTAGGACGACGACGCGACGTGCCGGGGCGCCGCCCCGAGCAGTTGCGAGCAGGTCTGCGAGGGTCGGTAGGACGGGGCGTTGCATGGCGGCGAGGGCGCCGCGATGCAGGTGGAAGCCGGTCATCTGCTCTAAGACGTTCTCGTCGGCGACGAAGATTGGAACGTCCGCGCCGTCGGGGGCACCCGTTGCCGCCTCGATGAGGTCGGTGAGGGTCGGCAGCCAGCGCCTCGACATGAGGAAGGAGCGCGGGCTGTGGCCGGCGCGGATCGCGCGTTCAATGACGTTCGCGGATTCGGCCATGTACAGGCCGCGTTCCGGTTCGATCTTGGAACGAAGTTTGACGTCTTTGAGGCGCGTGTAGTCGTCCAGGCGCGAATCTGCGCTCAGATCCGCGCTGGTGAGCTCGATAATCACGGCGGTCCCTTACGCCCGCTGGAGGGCGCGCGAGACCTCACCCGGCCAGGATGGGCCCTCGAAGATGAAGGCAGAGAACGCCTCGACCAGGTCTGCGCCCGCGCTGATCATGCGCAGCGCGTCCTCGGACGACGAGATGCCGCCTGTGCCGATGAGGATCTGCTCGTCGTCAAGGTGTCGTGCCACCAGGGAGACGACCTCCAGCGCACGGGGCAGAAGCGGAGCACCGGAGACGCCGCCCTCACCCAGGTCGTGGTTGATCGTCGTGTTGGTGGCGACGACGCCCGCCAGGCCGAGCTCCTTCGTCAGCTCGACGACGGCGACGATGTCCTCGTCGGCCAAGTCGGGAGCGATCTTGACGAAGAGCGGCATGACGCGATCGGGAGCACCTGCCTCGCAGCCGCGGCGGGCGGCCTGCAGGATCGGGCGCAGGTGATCGACGGACTGCAGGTCGCGCAGGCCGGGCGTGTTGGGGGAGGAGACGTTCACGACGACAAAGTCCACCCAGTGGGCGAGCGTCTTCGCGCAGTACTCGTAGTCCGCGGGGGCGTCCGCCTCAGACGTCACCTTGTTCTTGCCGATGTTGGCGCCGACGATTGCGGCGCGGCCCGCAGGAGTAGAGCGCAGCTCGCGCAGCTTCTCGGCGGCAGCATCTGCTCCGGCATTGTTGAAGCCCATGCGGTTACGCAGGCCGCGTTCCTCCATGAGACGCCACAGGCGCGGCGCGTCGTTGCCGGGCTGGGGACGAGGAGTCACGGTACCGATCTCGACGAAGGCGTAGCCGAGGGCGCACATGCCGAGCACTGCCTCGGCGTCCTTGTCCATGCCGGCTGCCAGACCGAGGCGGGACGGGAGGCGACGCTCACCCAGGGTCAGGGGGACCTCGACGCCGCCAACCATTCGCGTGGGGGAGTGCGTCGGATCGAGGTGGCCCAGCGTAGCGCGCATGAGTCCACGCGTCGGGGCGAATCGTCCGGCCAAGGAAATCGCTCCCAGACCCCAGTGGTGTGCATCCTCCGGGTTGGAACGCGAGATGAAGTGTGTGAAAGCCCAGTTGTACGCGCGTCGGATCATGGTTCCTAGGATAGTTGATCAGTCCCACCATGCCCACCACCACCGCATGGATGATCCGTCTCGAATGAGCACACGCATTTCATCCGGCGGGATCGCGTCCTCGCCGAGGCCAAGCACCGAGGCGAGAGTCAGCCAGTGCTGGTAGCTCGGATAGCGCTCCTCGTCGATCGGAGATCCGGTGGATGCGATGATCGCAGACTCGGGGACGAGCACCGTGTCGATGCTGACGCGTTCGTCTCGTCGTGGCGCGCGAATGACGTAGCCTTCGAGACTGAGCCCGTCGATGCGGGAGGCGGCCCGTAGGAGGTCTACGATCCGTGGGGCGTTGTTCTGCCGATCGTTGCGCGCGTCCTTCGGCAGCAAGGAGGCGAGCCGACGAGCGTCAGTCCCGGATAGGTCCGCGAAGCGCGCGTAGTCGCCCAGGTCCCACCCATCGCACAGGTAGGGAGCTAACAGAGCGGAGATGCCTCGATCGTCGAGCCATCGAGGGGGGCCGTACATGCCCTCGGGGCAGGGCTCCTCCTCGTCGAGAAAAATGTCGCAGGCAGCGGGCAGTGTGGTCGTTGTGTGCATGATGCTTCCTTGTCGTTCGCAACGGAGCGCCGATGCTCCGGCAAGGACAGGATCATGCACGCCAGGACGTGGCGGCCAGCGCCACGGCACACCCTGTGGATAACGGGAGAAACGCCAGGTGCCCTGTGGATAAACGCGTCGGCCCCGCACCCATGTGGATGGGGCGGGGCCGGCGACGAAGACGACTACTTCGGGAACTGTCCGCGGTCGACCTGCGGGCGAGGCGAACGCCAGCGGCGCGGCATGATCATGCGGGAGAATGCGTAGTAGGCGGTGCCGGAGGGAATGTCCTCGCGGGGGTGTGCCTCGGTGAAGAGACGCTTGATCTTGCGCCACACGAAGAATGCCTCGATGGCGGTGATGATGAAGGATCCGTACATGAGGATGGACGAGCCATAGAGCATGTAAGCCTGGTACTGCAGCGGGACCTTGTTGCCGAACATCGACAGCACCATAATCAGGATGATGGACACCATCATGACGGCGAGAATCCACTCGGAGAAGGAGTGTCGCGCGTCGACGTAGTCACGCACGAAACGGCGTGCGCGTCCCTTGTCGCGGGCCGGCAGGTACTTTTCCTCGCCGGTGATCATCGCGCGCTGTTCAGCGTCGAAACGCGCGTTGCGGGCGGCGCGGGCGGCACGCTTGGCCTCCTTGCGGTCCTTGGGGACCAGGGGGCGGATGCGGGCGGCCTCGGCTGCCTTACGCTTCGGCGTGGGGCGGCCTTTCTTGCCGTCGGGCGTCGTGGAGACGGGCTCGACATTCATCGAGGTCTCGTCGTTATTGTTCTTGCTTCGTCCAAACACGCTTCAAGGCTAGCGGATAGCCCACCCGCCTCGCACTCCCATGGTCTACCCTGGTCGTATGGCTGATACTTCACATGCACTGTCCACGTCCGTTTTGAAGGAGCGCCTGGAGGCTGCTTTCCCGTCCCTGCTGGAGGAGCTCACGCAGCTCGTTGCGATTCCGTCGGTGTCGTCGGATCCCGCGCATGCGGCTGACGTGGAGCGCAGCGCTGAGCATATCCGTGAGCGTTTCGCCGCCCTGGGCCTGGAGGCCAAGGTCCTGCGTGAGACCGCCGCTGATGGCACCGAAGGCAAGCCCGCCCTCGTCGCGCACACGCCTCACATCGAGGGCGCACCGACCGTCCTGCTGTACGCGCACCACGACGTGCAGCCGGTGGGCGAGCTGAGCCGCTGGAGCATGGATCCCTACAAGGCTGAGGTTCGCGGCGATCGCATTTACGGCCGTGGTTCCTCCGACGACGGCGCCGGTATCACGGTGCACCTGGGTTCCCTGTCGATCCTCGGCGAGGACCTGCCGGTCAACGTCGTCGTGTTCATCGAGGGCGAGGAAGAGATCGGTTCCCCCTCGTTCACGGCATTCCTCGATGCCCACAAGGATGAGCTCGCCGCCGACGTCATTGTTGTGACGGACTCGTCGAACTGGAAGGTGGGCGAGCCTGCCGTCACATCGACCCTGCGCGGCAACGCGATTGTGACCGTCGACGTGACCGTCGCCGATCACGCGGTGCACTCGGGCGCCTTTGGTGGCCCGCTGCTCGACTCCGTCGCAATCTCCTCCATGCTCATTGCCTCGCTCTTCGACGAGAAGGGTGACGTCGCGGTGCCGGGCCTGGGCGGCTCGGATCACGCGGACGTCGATTGGCCGGAGGAAGAGCTGCGCGCCGCGGCCGGCATGGTTGAGGGACTGCAGCTGGCGGGCTCGGGTGACATCGCCGCCCGTATGTGGACCAAGCCGTCGATCTCGGTGATCGGTTTTGACGCTCGCCCGGTCTCCAACGCCTCGAACACGATCGCCCCGCACACGCGCTTCCGCCTGTCGATGCGCACGGTGCCGGGCGTGGATCCCACCGAGGCACAGGCCAAGCTCGTCGACTACCTGCTCTCCCATGCGCCCTTCGGTGCGCGCGTCGAGGTCACTGCCGAGGACGCGGGTGCCGGCTACCAGGCCGACATGGATTCCCCCGTGACGAAGGCACTGCACGAGTCCCTCACCGAGGCCTGGGGCGTTCCCTCGGTCAACATCGGTGTGGGCGGCTCGATCCCGTTCATCTCGGACTTCCAGCGCATCTTCCCGAACGCTCAGGTCGTCGTCACCGGCGTCGAGGATCCGCTGACGAACGCCCACTCTGAGGACGAGTCGCAGTCGATCTCCGACTTGAAGGCCGCGATCCTCGCCGAGGCGCTTCTGCTGACGCGCGTGGCGTCCCTGTGAAACGTGTCGTTGTCGCCGGTCGGTGGGATGGGGGAGTTCCCGCCTTGCCGACCGGCGAGGCGCTCGACGCCATCCGCCGGGGTGTCGTAGCCGGCGCTCCGGAGCCGACAGTGCTGACGGTTCCGTTCGGAACTGGACCCACCTTCGACGAGGCCGTGGCTGTGCTGGATTCTCAGGCGTCGTTCGTGCGCGTACCCAGCCAGGCCTCGTCGTCGCGCGAGGCGGGCGAGCGCGTGGCGGATGCACTCCGCAACGGCGGCACCGTGATTGTCGAAGGTGGGCATAATTCCTCTCCCGATTGCGGCGCCGGGTTTCTCGAAGGTCTCCTGGATGTCCCCAGCATCGATCCGAGGCAACCTGAGACATTCGCCGATGCCCTCACGCGCGCGCAGAGCCTCGTGGCCGAAGCGGGTGTGGACCTTGTGTGTGCGGCCTCGACCGCGCGCCCGCTTCTGGGCCTCGACTCGGTGCTCGCCGTTGCTCCCGATCTGGAGCCGATTGAGGCACAGGACACTGCTCTTACTGCCGCTCTGACGCAGGTGTTCGCCCATCGTCCGCTCGGGCGCCACCAGCTGCTCGACGGAGCGGACGTGCACCCGGCTCGCCAGCGCGGTTCCGGTGCAGGCGGTGGCGTGGGGGCCGTCATCGCAGCGATCGGTGGACGTATCGTCTCTACCGGTGATCTGCTGTCCCAGCTTCTCGATCTGGACGACATGATGGAGGACTGCGACCTCGTGATCGTCGCCGAGCCCGAACTGTCTTCCCCGCTTCTCGCCGAGTCGACCCTCGATTGCGTGACTCGTGCAGCTGCAACGCACGCGCTGCCGGTCGTCGCCATCACCCACAGGTCAAGCCTCTCGCACTTCGAGAAGGCCGAATGGGGGCTTCACGGTGTCTTCGAGACGGAGGGATCCGTCACGCTTGAAGACGCTGGACGCCGCGTTGCCTGGACCTGGTTACGCTGAGCGCGCATTCCACCCGTGGCGCGCGGCGCCTGCGGGGGAGTAGTGTGTCAAAGGAATACGTCTATCCGCCACGAAAAGGAGCATCATGTCCGAGTCCGCAACTCAGGCTCCCACCCACGAGGTCATCCTCACCGACGTCGCTGCTGCGAAGGTCAAGAGCCTCCTCGAGCAGGAGGGTCGCGATGACCTGCGCCTGCGTATCGCCGTTCAGCCGGGCGGCTGCTCCGGCCTGATCTACCAGCTGTACTTCGACGATCGCACGCTTGACGGCGACGCGATTCGTTCCTTCGACGGCGTCGAGGTCGTCGTCGACCGCATGAGCGTGCCCTACCTGAGCGGTGCCACGATCGACTTCGCTGACACGATTGAGCGTCAGGGCTTCACGATCGATAACCCCAACGCCCAGAACACCTGCGCCTGCGGTGAGTCCTTCCACTGAGCCGAAAGAACACCATCTCATGATGTCCTCTCTGCGCCGCCTCGGCGCCCTCGCCGGCGCGGCCGCGCTTGTCCTCGGACTCGCCGCATGCACCGACGCGACCTCGTCGTCTTCGTCCTCGTCTCCCGCTGCGGACATCGACTACTCCGCCTGCGCGACGGACGACTCCGCCGAACAGAACACGAACGTTGACCGTAGCGGCACGGGTAACTTCCCGTCCGTTTCCGGCGACGACACTCCCGTCATCGCGGCCGGTAGCGGATCCCAGCCCACCTCGAAGGTCCTTGTCAAGACCCTCAAGCAGGGTGACGGAGCGGTCGTGTGCCCGGGCGCGACGATCAAGGCGAACTACGTGGGCGCCCTGTGGGACGGCACCGTTTTTGACTCGTCCTACCAGCGCGGCGAGGCCAGCGAGTTCTCCCTTAACCAGGTCGTCAAGGGCTGGACCTACGGTCTGGCGCACACCCACGTCGGTGATCGCGTCGAGCTCGTGATTCCGGCGTCTCTCGGCTACGGCGACCGGGCGAATGCAAAGATTCCTGCTAACTCGACCCTCGTGTTTGTCGTGGACATTGTCGGTGTTGCCTCGGACAATCTGGCCGATGAGTCGGTTCTGAGCGGCGCAACGCCGACCGGTGAGGAGCTTCCCGCTGGTGTGACCGTGACCGGTGATCCCGGCGTCGAGCCCACCCTCACGATCGATGAGAGCGTTGCTGCCCCGACCGAGCGCAAGATGTACACGATCTACAAGGGTGCCGGCGAGGCGCTGACCGCCGAGCAAACCGTCCTGTACAAGCAGGTCGTCGGCGGTTTTGGCGCGAATGGACAGACTCAGTCCTCGTGGGGACAGGACGCCCTTCAGGCTCCCGTCGCGCAGGCTGATCTTGCGGGAG
>CATYYP010000067.1 GCA_958415245.1 Schaalia odontolytica
CGCAGCATGTTCGAGGAGCCGGCGATGCCCGGGGGCATACCAGCAACGATGACCAGCTGATCACCGATGTCCGCCAGGTGCGCAGACTGGACCACCTGATCGAGCTGCCACACCATATCGTCCGTGTGCTGCACTTCGGGCACGCGGTAGGCCTGGATACCCCACGACAGGGCGAGGCGGCGACGCGTCGACTCGAGCGGCGTGAAGGCCAGCATCGGGATCGGGCGGCGCATGCGCGACAGCAGACGAGCGGAGGTGCCGGACTGACTGAAGGTCACCAGGTAGCGGGCGTCCATGTGCTCGGCGATACGCGCCGCAGCCTCACAGATGACGCCGGCACGGTCAGCGTAGAAGCCGGGGATCGACGCGATGCGCTCGCCGCCGTTCTCTTCCGTCGACTCGATGATCGCGGCCATCGTGCGCACCGTCTCGATCGGGAACGCGCCGACCGAAGTCTCTCCCGAGAGCATGACCGCATCGGCGCCGTCGAGGATCGCGTTGGCGCAGTCGGAGGCCTCGGCGCGCGTCGGGCGCGGGTTCTTGATCATGGAATCCATGACCTGCGTCGCGACGATGACGGGCTTGGCGGCAATACGAGCGAGTTCGATCGCGCGCTTCTGCACCAGCGGGACCGCCTCGAGGGGCATCTCGACACCGAGGTCACCGCGGGCAACCATGATGCCGTCGAAGGCCTCGATGATGTCTTCCAGCGCCTCGACAGCCTGCGGCTTCTCGATCTTGGCGATGACCGGGATGCGCTTGCCCATCTCGTCCATAATCTCATGGACGTCCTTGATGTCCTCGGCGGAACGCACGAAGGACAGGGCGATGAAGTCGGCATCCTGCTCGATACCCCAGCGCAGATCCTCCTTGTCCTTCTCGGACAGGGCGGGGACGGAGACGGCGACGCCAGGCAGGTTAAGGCCCTTGTGGTCCGACACCATGCCGGGAACCTCGACGCGTGTAACAACGTCAGTGTCGGTGACCTCGACGACACGGACCGCGACGTTACCGTCGTCGATCAGCAGGCGGTCGCCGGGGGCGCAGTCACCGGGCAGGCCCTTGAAAGTCGTACCGACGAGTTCCTTGGTGCCGGGAACGTCGCGAGTCGTGATGGTGAAGGTGTCACCGATCTTCAGCTCCTGGGGGCCGTCCTGGAACGTCTCCAGGCGGATCTTAGGTCCCTGGAGGTCGACGAGAACCGCGATCGCGCGACCGGAAGTCGCAGACGCCTTCCTCACGCGCGAAATGACGGCCTCGTGTTCCTCAGCCTTTCCATGCGACCGGTTGATACGCGCGACATCCATGCCGGCGTCCACCAGTGCCTGGAGCTGCTCAGGAGATTCAGTGGCAGGTCCAATAGTGCAGACAATCTTAGCTCGACGCATAAGTAAAAGTTTACCTTCCAACCCCTGTTCAGACGAGGAAGATCAGCAGCGGGGCGACGTGATCATTCCCATGAATCCACCTGTGGTGGGACCTCTGGCACACGGATTGTGCGCACGGAGCGAGTCTAAAACTGCTCGAGAGTGCTCTCTTCAGCAGTTTCATCCTCACTCACGCTGGTCCCCACAACATCGTCAGCATCGGATTCACTGGCGCAAGTGTGCAGGTCTTGGCCTTCTCCGTCCGCGTTATCCGCAGTCGTCTCAGCGACAACCCGTGTCGGGCGCCCAAGCCGGCCAGCGACGACGAACACCAGCGCTCCGAGTGCGAACACGAGCAGGGACGTCCATACATTGAGGCGCAGGCCCAAGATTCTGTGCGCATCGTCGATGCGCAGCATTTCGATCCAGCATCGGCCGGCGGTGTAGGCCATCAGGTACAGACCGAACACCTGTCCCCCGGCGAAGCGGTGACGCCGATCGAGCCACACGATGAGCGCGGCGGCGGCAAGGTTCCACAGGCACTCGTAGAGGAACGTCGGATGGAACAGCGTCCCCGCGGGGTAGCCGGCGGGCATGTGCGCCGCGTCGATCTGGAGGCCCCACGGCATGGTCGTCGGAGCGCCGAAAAGTTCCTGGTTGAACCAGTTTCCCCAACGGCCGATCGCTTGGGCGATCAGCAGAGCCGGAGCCAGGGAGTCGGCGATTGGACCGAGGCGGACACCCGCACGTTTGACGGCGATATACACGCCGAGCGCACCGAAGGCGACGCCGCCCCAAATACCCAGGCCTCCCCGCCAAATCTGGAAAGCGAGCATCGGGTCACCACCCGGACCGAAGTAAGCATCCGGGGACGTGATGACGTGGTAGATGCGCGCGCCGACGACACCGAGCGGGATCGCCCAGAGCGCGGCGTCGTACAGCGTGTCCGGGTTTCCACCACGGTCGCGGTAACGGCGTGCCGTCCACCAGACGCCGATGATCATGCCTGTGGCGATGATGATGCCGTAGGCCCGCAGCGGAATCGGTCCAAGGTACCAGACACCCTGCGAGGGCGACGGGATACCGGCCGCGATGAGGGCGCTCACGCGCGCGCCCCGGTGACGCCGGACTTCAGCTCGGTGGCGAGCTCACCCAGGGCCGTCAGGCCACGGTCGATGTTCTCGTCGAACAGAGTCTTGACGAGCGCGGATCCGACGATGACACCGTCCGCGTAGGCGCCGATCTCGCGGGCCTGAGCGCCGTTGGAGACACCGAGGCCCACGCACACGCGCTGGGCACCGGCGGCACGGGTACGCTCCACGACGTCGGCAACGTGAGCGCCGACCGCAGCGCGCGCACCCGTCACGCCCATCGACGAGGCCGCGTATACCCAGCCGCGCGAGTGCTCGGCGATGAGCTTGAGGCGATGCTCGGGGGACGAGGGAGCACTCAAATAGATGCGTTCGAGGTCGTACTTGTCCGACGCCGCCTCCCACTGCGCACCCTCCTCGGGCGGCAGGTCAGGCGTGATAAGGCCGGAGCCGCCAACGGCGGCGAAGTCCTTGGCGAAGCGCTCAACACCCCACCACTCGACGGGGTTCCAGTAGGTCATCGAGCAGGTCGAAATGCCGTACGAGGTCAGCTCATCCACCGCGTGGAAGAGATCCTCGAGGTGGGTACCGCGCTCAAGCGCGGCAACCGTTGCGCGCTGGATGGTCGGGCCATCCATACCCGGATCCGAGTAGGGGAAGCCGAGTTCGATGACGTCGACGCCGCAGTCCGCCAGGACCTTACCCGCGCGGATCGAATCCTCGACCGACGGGAATCCCACGGGCAGGTATGCGATGAGCGCAGCATCGCCGCGCTGGAGGGCGGCGTCAATCGCGACCGCTGAATGGGGTGCACGCGTCATGTCACTTCTCCTCGTTCTCGTCCAGGACGGCAACGCCCGACGGGCCGGCGCTGGGGTCGATGACCTGCAGCTTCGCGTGTCCGTAGCCGAACCACCGCGACGCCGTATC
The DNA here is from genome assembly GCA_958415245.1 of Schaalia odontolytica. Lineage (GTDB taxonomy): Bacteria > Actinomycetota > Actinomycetes > Actinomycetales > Actinomycetaceae > Pauljensenia > Pauljensenia odontolytica_D. The sequence goes on from CATYYP010000067.1 coordinate 3,389, forward strand.
CACGTCCTTGTCGCCGCGACCCGACACGGTCACGATCACGATGGGCTCCTCACCCGGCGCGAACGGGCCCTCGGCCTCGGCCTTCGCGCGAGCCCAGGCGCGCACTCCGGCGAGGGCGTGCGATGACTCGATCGCGGGAATGATGCCCTCCGTGCGCGACAGGTGCAGGAAAGCATCCATGGCCTCAGCGTCGGAAATAGGCATGTACGAGGCTCGCCCGGAGCGCGCCAACCACGCGTGCTCCGGGCCGACACCCGGGTAATCAAGGCCGGCGGAAATAGAGTGGGAGGCCTTCGTCTGGCCGTCGCGTTCCTGCAGCACGAACGTGCGTGCACCGTGGAGCACGCCCACCACGTCGGCGGTAATAGAGGCTGCGTGTCGCCCGGTGTCGAAACCATCGCCAGCCGCCTCGCAACCGAGCAGCTCGACGCTGGGATCATCGATGAAAGCGGTGAACGAGCCAATGGCGTTGGAACCGCCGCCGACGCAGGCCACCACAACATCTGGCAGACGTCCCTCGGCGGCGAGCAGCTGTGCGCGCGCCTCGTCGCCGATGACACGCTGAAGGTCGCGCACCAGCTCAGGGAACGGGTGCGGGCCAGCGGCCGTACCGAAGATGTAGTTGGTCGTCTCCACGTTGGTCACCCAGTCGCGGAAGGCCTCGTTGATCGCGTCCTTGAGGGTCGCCGATCCAGCCGTCACGGCGATAACCTCGGCTCCGAGCATCTGCATGCGCGCGACGTTCAGCGCCTGGCGCTCGGTGTCCTCACGTCCCATGTAGATCGTGCAGTCGAGGCCAAGGAGAGCAGCTGCGGTCGCGGTGGCCACGCCGTGCTGGCCAGCGCCGGTCTCGGCAATAACGCGCGTCTTGCCCAGCTCCTTGGTGAGGAGGGCCTGACCGAGCACGTTGTTGATCTTGTGCGAGCCCGTGTGGTTCAGGTCCTCGCGCTTGAGGAACACGCGCACACCGCCCAGGTCGGCTGCGAAACGCGGTGCCTCGGTCAGCAGCGAGGGACGTCCGGCGTAGTTCAGGAACAGGTCGCGCAGACGGCGCTGGAACGACTTGTCGCGCCACAGGCGCTTCCACGCGGCCTCAACCTCTTCGAGGGGGCCCATGAGGGACTCGGCGACGAAGCGTCCACCGAAATCACCGAAGTACGGTCCTTGCGCAAAGTTCTCGGCAACCATCACTGTCCTTCCTGACGCGCCGCGGCGACGCGAGCCTTACGATCCGTTCGCAGAGCGGGATGCTGCCCGGCACTCACCATATCCTGGATGCTCGCGCGGGGGTCGCCCGACGTCACGAGCGCTTCTCCGACAAGAACAGCGTCCGCGCCCCACTTGGCGTATTCAAAAACATCATGAGCATTCGCAACGCCAGATTCGGCGACCGCGACAACGTCCTGAGGGATCACATCAATGACCTGCTCGACGGTCGAGCGGTCCACTTCCAACGTCTTCAGATTGCGAGCGTTGACGCCAATGATCGAGGCACCGGCCTCCATCGCACGCAGAGCTTCGAGTCGTGAGTGCGTCTCCACCAGCGCCTCCATGCCCAGCGACCGGGTTCGTTCCAGCAGAGACACGAGCACATTCTGCTCCAGCGCAGCAACGATCAGGAGCACGAGGTCAGCGCCGTGAGCACGCGCCTCGTGGATCTGATACGGAGTGACGATAAAGTCCTTGCGCAGGATCGGAATGTCGACGGCCGCGCGCACAGCGTCAAGATCCGCGAGCGAACCGTTGAAGCGACGCTGCTCGGTGAGCACTGAGATGACCGACGCTCCCCCGGCCTCGTACGTCGACGCAAGAGCGGCCGGATCCGGGATCGCTGCGAGCGCACCCTTGGACGGCGAAGATCGCTTGACCTCGGAGATGATCTTGACGGCACCATCGCGGCCCCGCAGGGCGCCGAGCGCATCCTTTGCCTCCGGGACCTGGGTCTCCATCTCCTTGATCCGAGCCAGAGGGACGCGGTCTTCACGCTCTTTCAGGTCCTCGCGGACCCCAGCGATAATGTCATCGAGAACGCTCACGACGCTCCCCTTTCAGGCAGAAATGATCAATCCTCACCTAGGCTAGCGAAAAATGGCCGCCAACGAGTCAGCCATCCCGCACTACGGGTCAGGACAGAGGAACGAGAGTCGACGCCCGCACGACGGACTCAACCGCCGCGGCCGCCTTATTACGCGACTCCTCGTACTCCAGGGCAGGAACAGAGTCCGCAACGAGACCCGCTCCCGCCTGCACCGAGGCCACACCGTCCTTCAAGGAAGCCGTACGAATAGCGATCGCTAGATCCGCGTCACCCGACAGGTCGAAGTAGCCGACCACGCCGCCGTACACGCCGCGGGCCGCAGGCTCGAAATCATCGATCAGCTGGATGGCACGAGGCTTGGGCGCGCCCGACAGGGTTCCTGCGGGGAACGTCGCGACCAGCGCATCAAGCGCGTCGGCATCCTCACGAAGCACACCCGTCACCGTGGAGGAAATGTGCTGAATGTGCGAGAAACGCTTGAGCTCCATGAGGGTGGAGACCTCGACCGACGCAGGATCGCAGACCTTCGACAGGTCGTTACGAGCCAGGTCCACGAGCATCACGTGCTCCGACAGCTCCTTCGGGTCCTCGAGAAGCTCGGCCGCCAGGCGATGGTCCTCGGCCGAATCCGCTCCGCGCGGGCGCGAGCCGGCGATCGGGTACGTCCAGACGCGGCGCCGCTCGGTCTTCACAAGGGTCTCGGGAGACGAGCCGACGACCTCGAAGTGACCGCCGTGCTCGTCGGGCAGATCCAGGAAGTACATGTAGGGCGAGGGGTTGACCGTGCGCAGCACCCGGTAGACGTCGATGCCGCTGGCCGATGTCGACACGTCGAGGCGCTGGGAAACGACGATCTGGAAGGCGTCGCCGTCTTCAATCGCCCGCTTGGCCGCGTTGACGGAAGACTCAAAATCTGCTCGCGCCGTGCGCTCGCGCACCTGGGGCGGCGTAGCACCGCTGGCGCCCAGAACCGCAGGGGCGATCGGGGTCGCAAGCTGTGCCGTCATCGCGTCAAGGCGCTCAATCGCACGGTCGTACGCCCCGTCCACACCGTCAGCCGAGCCGTTCAGGTTCCAAGCGATAGCCATGAGGTAGACCGACCCAGTCGCATGGTCGAGCGCAGCGACCTCGGTGGCGAGCACGAGCGTCGCATCCGGGATGTCGGATTCCTTCGGCGCGGTCGCTGCGAGCGTCGGCTCCCACTCGGGGATGATGCCCCAGCCCAGAGAACCGACGAGAGCACCCGTCAGTGGGGGCATTCCTTCAATCGCAGGTGCGGCGAGCTCCTCAAGTGCGGAGTGCACGACCTCGAGGAAAGTTCCCTCCTCCAGGGCACCCTCAGGATGCGAACCGATCCACTGTGCGTGTCCGTCGCGCGCGACGATCGCACCGGCGCTCGATGCTCCAACGAACGACCAGCGTCCCCACGAACCACCATGCTCAGCGGATTCCAGGATGAAGCTGCCATAGTTGCCGTGCGCAAGCTGTCGGTAAACGCCCACCGCGCTCAACTCGTCAGCGAGCACGCGGCGCACCACGGGGATCACGCGGCGCTTCGCAGCGAGATCAACAAAGACGTCGCGCGGGGGCCACGTCTGGCCCCATTCAAGGCTCACAGACTCAGACTGATACGAAGGCGTCGAAATACTCACCGCTCTATTGTCCCATCCGGACGCGCACTCGTCCCGGCGTGGTCCACGATGAGACCTGCGCTTATCCCTACAGCCAGTCGGGGACAACGCCCCATGCGATGGTGCCGACGAGCGCTGACCCGATCATCCAGGGGCCCATCGGAACACGTGTTTTCGTGCCAGCGGATCCGACGACGATCTTCCATAGTGCCGCGACGCCCGCGGACACGAAGGAGAGCGCGAGGGCAAAAATCGCAGCGTGCAGTCCCACGGAACCGACCAATGCTCCCAAGACCGGAGCCAGCTTGACGTCACCGCCGCCCATCCCGCCTGGCAAGCGATTCAACAACGCAATCGGCACGAACCAAATGAGCGCACCGATGAGTGCGCCGAGGAGCCGTTCCTGCCACAGCGGCGAAATTACGCCGCCGACGATCACGCCGAGAACGACACCGATGCCCATTGCGACCGTGTACGCGTTGGGCAACCGATGGGTACGAGCGTCGACGTAAGCGCTCAGCGCACCGATCATCGCAACCGTCATCACACCGGGCATACCGGGACGCATCTGTGCCGCGACAAAGAAGATTGCTCCGACGATGCCCGCGCTCCACACGATCGCATTGCGCGTGAGGGGCTTTTGCGTCGCTTCGATGAAGTAGCGGCGCTGAATCTTCCATCCCGACCGCCACAGCCAGGAAAGAACGACAATCCAGGTGACAAAACCTGAGATCAAAGACAGATCGGTGCTCAGCCACGACGGCAGCCACGTCACGATCACGAGGCAGTCCCTCCCCCGTTCACCCGCGCGCGTCGAGCAAGTTCTGCCTCCAGGGCGCCACGCATGACATCGGTCTTCGGACTGCGCCCCGTCATGAGCTGCACCTGCGCTGCCGCCTGGTAGATGAGCATGTCGGTGCCTTCGGCAACGATGCCGCAGTTCCTTTCAAAAACGCTGCGTAGGGCCGTCTCGCGAGGAGAGTAGACAACGTCGAGGAGAATCTGGCCCTCGCGAACTGTCATGTGCTCGGCAAGCGGGTCAGCAACGCCTGCGGGCAGCGTCGAAATCACGAGGTCAGCAGCGCTGACGGCGCGAAGAACCGCGTCGCGATCCGACCAGAGAACCTGTTCGATGCTGACGCCCAGTCGCGAGGATGCGGCAACGACGGAACCGGGTCCCCCGAAACGGCGCGCGGCGACGGTGGAGGTCACGATGCCAAGCT
>CATYYP010000068.1 GCA_958415245.1 Schaalia odontolytica
TCGCTGGGCGCACGCGTGACACGGCTCGAGGGCTGCTGCGGCCTGGCCGGGAATTTCGGCATGGAGGCGGGCCACTACGACCTGTCTGTGGCCGTCGCTTCCCATTCACTGCTGCCGTCCCTGTCGGCCCAGCCGGATGCGGTGTACCTGGCGGACGGCTTCTCGTGCCGCACCCAGGCCGCCCAGCTGGCGGGCCGCGGGGGCGTCCACCTGGCGACGCTGCTTGCGGGCAGTAGGGGCTGATTATCGGGGAGTGAGTGGGCCATAGCCACGCGTTCTGCTCGCTACTACTAGCAATTGCTTCACGTGTGCCCTGTCCCCAAGTAGCGATGCACTATTTAGAGGAGCATTGCACTAGATAGGGAGGCATTGCACTACCTACTATCCAGTGCAATGCTCTGCTATCTAGTGCACTGCTACAGCAACCAGCGCAATAACTACCAACTGCGCGTATGAAAACGTCGACTCGGGCCATCACATGCTTCAGTCGGCAACGCCCACAGCGCCTGGGCATTCTCAGGGATGGCAACTTGATGCGGACGCAGCAGCTGAATCACCCACGCTCGCAACGCACTGAAGTCTTCATAGTCTCTCCAAGAGACCCTGTGAATCCTCCAACCGGCATTGCGCAGATCGTTTTCTCGCTGGATCCAGTCACGCTTCGCCCGGGCGAACTCAGCATCGTCCTTGCCCAGCTTTCCAATGCCATCAAACTCGAAGATGATCATGAGCCCGGGGATCGCAATATCCGCAAAGTATCGTCGCCCGTTGACGACGATCTCAAACTGGGTCACGACCTCGAAGGCACTCACCGACTTGAGGACCCACAGCAGCGCAGCCTCGGCAGGGTTGTCACAGCCCGGGTCAGCGGCGTCTATGATTCTCTCCGCTCGCTTATAAGGAATGCAGGTAGCCGCCCGTCGCCGTTCTATCAGACGTACCTTCATCTTATCTTTGGTCATTTCTGCCAGACATCTGGCTTCATCTTGAGCAAACTTCGAGAAGCCTGACTCGTGACGCAACACCATGCAGGCTGCGACAAAAGCACTCAAAGCTTCTGAATGACACGCCATACGCACAACCGCATCGATGACAGATTCGCATCGAAGCCCATCGATGATTTCCAATGCGTTTTCTGATGGTCGACTGGTGGTCGCGTAGACATAGACCGGCGGAACGGTAGCTGCCATCGTTCTCACAGGAGGCAATCGCCGCTTTCCATGTCGTACACCGAACCACGCCACAACATCCGGATTGGCCTCCCACAATGGAATTGATCGCGCAACGAGGGCACTATTACCGACGAGAACAGCCTGCCGCTTCGCTCCAACACATACCGCAAGGAGCCTGGCCTGGGCTACTGTCGCCCATGAATCCCAGATAGTCGTGAACGCATCAGGACTATCAACACGGACGTAGCAACCTTTCCTAATCCACACACACGTATCGGCACATGGTTGCTGAACGGTACCCTCACACTGTGAGGGCAATGTCAGGACCGTCATCGATCGAATACTCATACATTGATGATCCTCATGTGAGCCGCACTCGTCACCCACACAACCGACACCTGTGGATAACTCGCACCATAACGAAGCCTGTGGATAATCCCTGTTCGATACTCCCATCGGGACTATCCCCCAAGCCGTGCCCCATGTCAGTTCAGCCTTAGGCAGCGATGCACCACATAGGGAGGCATTGCACTATTTCGGGAAGCATTGCACTAGCTACTATCCAGTGCAATGCTCTGCTATCTAGTGCATTGCTTACTCATCTAGTGCATTGCTCGTTCATTGCGCCACCCACACCAGGCCAACAATCTCCGCCGAGGCCGAGGCGCCGGTCACGCGGGCCCAGCGGGCCACGACGTCCGAAACATCGATGGACGGATCGACAAGGAGCGCCGTCGACAGGGCCTCCGCCAGCACACCCGACGAGGCCACGACACTGACTTGTCGAACACCCGCATTCGCGGGGTAACCCGTACGCGGATCGATGATGTGGTGGTCGAAAACTCGACCGCCACCCGCGGATGTTTCACGCGATGTTTCACGCGCGCGACGATCTTCCACAGAACCAGCCGCACGCCCCACCAGAGGCCCCGCCACAGACCCCGCACAAACCGCACGCACACCGCCCAGCGGCCCCAGGTTGTCCCCGGACGTCGACAGGGATGCCATACCGCCCAGCGGCCCCAGGTTGTCCCCGGACGTCGACAGGGATGCCATGCCGCCCGCAGGCAGCTCCACGACGCCAGCGACCGACGTGGGCCCGCCATGAGGGTCGCGCAGGCCCGCGCGCCACGAAGAGCCGTCGGCGCGAGTCCCGAACACCGACACCGACGAGGTCCCCACAGACACCAACACACCACGCGCCCCCATGGCCACCGCCAGGTCGCGGCACGCGTCGGCGGTGTACCCCTTTGCAATACCACCCAGGTCGAGGCGCGGACTGGGAATGTCCACGCCACCTACGCACTCAGCAGGGATACCCATCACCCACCGCCGCTCGCCAACGCGCGACAGCAAGCCCCACGACGACGCCCGCAACGCCGCCTCCACAACGCGCTCAGACGGCGCGGGCGGCAAGGGCACACCCGCGACGTACGCGGCCCGCATCGCCTTGACGTCCCACGCGGCAACGAGCGGCCCGATCAGCGGGTTGAACGCTCCGCCGGTCGCCTCCGCGAGCGCCAGCGCGTCACGCAGCAGGCGGTCGGTTTCTTCACTGACGACGAGGCCGGGGCCGGCCACCGCGGAATCAGCCCCGCAACGGGACGCGCCGCCACCGCCCCCAGCCGAAGCAACAACAGAATTGAGCCGCGACACCTCGGACGAAGGCCGGAACACGCTCCACATGTCCTCGTGGCGTGCAACAACGCCCACGACAGCGTTGACGATCGCCATGCCGTCCCCGCCCCACCCGATGATGTCGACGCGGGTGCCCATCGCGGGGAAGGAGGAGCGCCACGTGGGCGCAGCCTCCCCAGCGCGAGCTATCCCCGGCGACCCGGCCACGACCTCGTCCCCGGGGCCGCCCACAGAGCCAGCACAGCGCGCGGGCTCAGCCGTCGGAGCCTCCGAGGTCCTTGTCGAGGTCGCCGTCCTTGGTGGCGTCGTTCAGGCCGGGAATGTTGATGTCGTCGGCGCCATCCGGTGAGACGCCCTGGGCGGCGGCGATGGCGCGGATGGCGGCCTGCACGAACTGCTGGTGGGCGACGGTGGCGCCGGTGATGACGTCGACCTTGGCGGGGTCGCCGACCTTGGTGAGGTTGTCGGAGTACTCCTGGTAGGAGGCGACGGCGGCCTGCGCCTTCTTGTAGTAGTCCTCGTTGAAGACTTCGCCCGCGGAGTTCTTGCCGTACTCGGCGCCCTTGTCGGTGCCGTCGGCGAGGGTCGTCTCGTAGGAGGTGGCGGTGATGCGCCCGCCCTCGACGGTGATGGTGATGGTGCCGATGGAGCCCTGGTCGTCGGCGTTGGACTGGGCGGTCCAGGTGCCGTCGCTCATGGGCTTGGTCATGTCCAGGCCGGTGGAGGGCGTGCACGCGGCCAGGATGGTCGCGCCGAGGGCGCCGAGGACCGCGTACGAGGCCGGGGTGACCCAGCGGGAACGGCTATCGGGGGTGGTGGGCGTGGTCATCGCACCTTGTCCTTTCCGCTGCGTGCGTCGCCGTCGCGGCCGGGCAGAACCAGGCCGGAGGCGCGCTGTTCGAAGTCGTGGTCGTGCCAGGTTTCCTTGACGACCTTGCCGTGGTCGAGTCGGATTTCGCGCTGGCCCTGTTCGGCGACGAGCGCATCGTGGGTGACGACCATGAGGGTCGTGCCGTCCTGGTGGAGCTGGTTGAACAGGTCGAGGACGATCTCCTCGTTGGTTTCGTCGAGGTTGCCGGTGGGTTCGTCGGCCAGCAGCAGCTTGGGGTAGTTGATGAGGGCGCGGGCCACGCACACGCGCTGCTGCTCGCCGCCGGAGAGCTGGCGCGGCAGGTGGGTGGCGCGGTCGGCGAGGCCGACGCGGTCGAGGGCCTCGAGGGCTTCCTTCTCGTCGGGCATCGAGTGGTAGTACTGGGCGACCATGACGTTCTCGAGGGCCGTCAGGTGGCCGATGAGGTGGAACTGCTGGAAGACGAGGCCAATGGTGCGGCAGCGCACCTCGGTGAGCTCGTCGGCGGTCAGGTCGGAGATGTCGTGGCCGTCCAGCATGACGGTGCCCTTGGTGGCGGTGTCCATGGCACCGACGATGTTCATGAGGGTCGTCTTGCCGGAGCCCGAGGGGCCGACGATGGAGACCCACTGGCCGCGCGGGATTTCGAGGGAGACGTTGTCGAGCGCGTGCAGGTCGCCGTAGATCTTGGAGACGCCCTCAAGGGTGAGCAGCGCATCCGTGGAGGCCGACGAGGCCTGGGGGGCGGTGGAGGTGGTCATGGTGACTCTCATTCTCCGCGCAGGACGAGCGCGGGGTCGACGGCCAGTGCGCGGCGCACGGGCGGGAGGCAGGCGAGGACGGCGATGAGGATCGAGCACGCGACCGTGCCGAGGAGGATCAGGGGGTGCAGCGAGATCGAACGGTGGAAGACGGAGGTGGAGATGAGGACGGCGAGGCCGTAGCCTGCCCCGGCCCCCAGGATTCCTCCGATGAGCCCGAGCATGACGCCCTCACCCATGAACTCACGGGTGATGGATCGGGAGGTGGCGCCCAGGGCCTTGCGCAGGCCGATCTCGTTGCGACGCTCGGTGACGACGGCGATCATCGTGGTGGACACGCCGATCATGGTCAGCGCCAGCACGATGACGGTGATGACGATGAGGAGGGAGCGCAGCATCGCGAGGACGCCCGTGTCGGACTGGGCGAGGCGACGCACGGTCTGGGCATGAATGTCAGGGTTCGCGGCGTTCATCGCGTCGGCGATCGCGCTCAGCTCATCACCCTCCAACGCGATCGAGTACTCGGCGAGCGACACGGTGCCGCTCTGCCCGGTCAGCGTGCTCATGTCCTGGCTGGACATGTACACGTAGCCGTCTTCGTTGCCGCCGGTCTTGAGGATGCCGGACACGGTCAGGGTCACGGTGCGCGGATCGACCTTCAGGCCCGCGGCCGGGGCACCGGACTGCACCTGCGCGCCCTTCGAGGACGCGCCGGCGTCCAGCTGGCTCACCGTGATCGTGTCCCCGGCCTTCACGTCGATCGTCGAGGCCACCTGCTCGCCCACGAGCACCTGACCCGTCGCAGCGGGCCACTCACCGTCCACGAACCAGTACGGGTTCATGGCGTGCACGGCCTCCAGGTCGGCGCCGCCCGCCACGTAGGGCTGGTCGTTGATGGTGACGGTCTCGTAGTCGAACGCTGCGGATCCGACCAGAGCGCTCGCGGGCACCTGGGCGGTCGCGGCGGCCACGGCCTCGTCCGTGATGGGCACGTCACCGGCGGGGGTGACGACGAGGTTGGCGCCGTAGGAGCGGATCTCGCGGGCCAGCTGGGCCGGCACGTCGACGGCGATCGTGACGAGGCCGGACAGTGTGGTCGCACCGATGGCGACGGCGAGGATCGCGATGAGGACGCGGGAGCGGCGGCGCAGGATGGAGGAGGTGACCATCCGCCAGAACATTGCTCGTCTGGACATGGGCATCACCTTCCGTGCAGGACTTCCGCCGCGTTGAGGCGCAGCAGGTAGCGGATCGCCGGGATGGAGGCTCCCAGGACGACGAGGATGACGAGGACGGCGACGAGGCCGACGACGACGGGCACGAAGGAGATCGACGAGTGGAAGACCATGTAGCCGATCGCCTGGGCCAGCGCGAGGCCTCCGCCGTAGCCGAGGACGCCACCGACCAGGCCGACGATGACCGTTTCGGTCAGGAACAGGGCGATGATCTGCTTGTCCTTGGCACCCACGGCCTTCATGAGGCCAATTTCGCTGGAACGCTCCATGACGCCTGCGGTCACCAGGTTCGCGATGGCCAGGGCCGAGGCGATGAGCGCCAGGACGGTCACGAGGACCATGAGCAGCTGGGTCTTTTCCAGGATGACGCCTTCGGACTGGGCGACCTGGCGGACCGGGCGGGCCACAGAGTCCGTCATGACTTCCTCGATCTGGTAGGCGATGGAGGAGACGTAGGCGGTGCAGTACCAGGTTTCCTTCTCGGATACGCTCAGCGAGTTCGGGTTCTTCGCCGCCTTGCGGGCCAGGTCGTTGTCGGGGGTGGTGAGGGCGGAGACCTCGACGCTGCCGACGACGCCCTCGCGGTTCAGGAGCGCCTGGGCCTGCGGAAGCTGGATGAACACGCCGCGGTCGGCGTCGTCACCGCTGGTGAGGATGCCGCGCACTGTGAAGTCGCGGGTGATGCCTTCGCGGGTGAGGGTGAAGGTGTCGCCGACCTTCAGGCCGTGAGCGGTCGCGTAGGTGGTGCCGACGAGGGCTCCATCCTCATCGTCGTCCGCGGGCCACGCGCCCTCGATGCCCCACCAGCCGCGCAGCTTGTCGAGGCCGGTCTCGACGCTCTCGCCGGTGGCCAGCTCGAGGTGGTGGCCAAACCACGTGCCGGTCGTGGGCACGTGCTCGCCGGACGCGTCGGTGGCGGACACGTTCAGCAGGGGCGCGAAGTCGAGGATGTTGTACGTCCAGAAGATCGTCTTGATGTTGCCGAGCTCGTCCTCGCGCAGGTAGGAGCGCGCCTCGGTGGCTTCGCCCGTGCTGTAGAGGTCGTCGAGGACGGCCGCACCCTGCGGGCGCACCACGATGTTCGCGCCGTAGGACTTGAGTTCCTGGTTCACCTTGTCGCCCACGTTGAACATGACGGAGAGCATGGACGTGGCGACGCAGGCGCCCAGCGCGACGGTGAGGGCGATCATGAGGTGGCGGTTACCGCGTCTCGTGAGGGCACCGCGGAGCATTCGGAAAAACACGCGTGAGCCTTACTTCGCGAAGATGGAGGCCGAGGCCTCGAGGGCGGAGATCGGCACGGTCAGCGTGCCGTTGGAGACCTTGTAGTCGATGGGGATCGGGTTGCAGCCACCCTTAAAGCCGATGGTCGCGATGTTCATCGCCACTTCACACAGCTTGCAGATGACCTTGCCGTCCTTCTCGTAGTAGCCGGAGGGGCCGCAGATCTCGCACGCGTCCAGGCCAACGCCGAAGGAGGAGCCGGACTTCTGGATGACGATGAAGCGCACCTTCACGCCGCCCGAGGTCGTGTACTCGAAGCGGTGCAGGTGGCCATCCGAGATGTCGGCGAGGTTGACGCTCACCTGGTCGTCGACGACGCTGAAGGACTCGGGCGGGGACAGCTCGATCTCCTGGCTGCCGTAGGCGACGCCGACGGTGATGAGCAGTGCGCCGCACAGGTAGCCGAGGGCTGCGGTGCCGGCCATGGACTTGTAGAGGCGCGAGCGCGCGCGGCCCAGGCGCCCCTCGGCGGGGTTGGCCCCGACGGTCGGAATGGAGCGCGAGGCAAGCCAGGTCAGGACCACGACGGCGCACAGGGCCAGGCCCGCAGCGATCGTGAAGACGGCCTCGTGGTTGATGAACCACGACATGACCGCCCATGTTTCCTTGCTGGTTGAGATCCAGCGCTTGGCCTTGAGGATACGCACGACCATCAGAGAGTGGTTGGCCAGCAGGGCGATCAGGATGAAGGCCGCCGGCCACACGCGGTTGTTCCACGAGCACAGGCGGTAGGACACCCAGGCGACGAAGCAGACGAGCACCCACGCCAGCACGTAGCCGACCAGGGCGAGCACGACAGGGGTCGAGTAGATCTCAACGCCGCCCGAGAGCATCATGACAGCCTGGTTCATGGCCGTGGGGACGGCGCGGAACAGGGCGGCCGCGATGTAGAGGGCGCCGACGATGCGCACGAGGGTATCCCCGCTCACTGCGGTTTCCATTGACGAGGCCGCCCGGGCCTCGTCGTCGGCGTCGCCGGGCAGGAGGGCGCGCACGCGGCGCGAGCGCACCGCGATGAGCGCAAGGAACAGGACCGCGAGGAGAATCCCGACGGGGAGGGTGAACAGGCCAACGGTCTGGCGGTTCACGGACTTGGGAGCCTCGACGTTGACGATCGTCAGGGCCAGGGAGGAGACCATACCCAGGCCGACGCCGACCCACACGGCCAGCGAGCGCGCCTTCTTACCACGGCGACCACGCCCGGCGGCGGGCATGAAGCGGATGACGGCGCCAACAGCGAGCATCGTCAATAGCAGCGTCAGGGTTGCTTCACTCATCTGCTGAAGCATTGGCTTTCCTCCCGAAATAAAG
>CATYYP010000069.1 GCA_958415245.1 Schaalia odontolytica
GTCCTCCACTGAAGAGTCCTCCGACGAGCAGCCGTCCGACGAGGCCGTGGAAGCCTCGCGCGACGAGGCGGAGCCGGGCGAGGAGCAAGCCGAATCCGAGTCTGACAACCGCGCGGATGATGCCGACGAGTTCGAGGGCGCCGAGGCCGAGCTGGCCGACGAGCTGCACGCCGCCGACGACCACGCGGCCGCCGACGAGGCCGTGGATGCCTCCCAGGACGAGGCCCAGCCGACCGACGAACAGCCCGTCAGTGAAACCGCCGAGCCTGCCGTCCACGGTGAGGACGTCGAGCGTGAGAACGTTGTCGAGCCCGAGCATGCCGACGATGTCGAAGACGGCGACGACTCCGAGGATGCCGAGGCCGAGCTGGCCGACGAGCTCCTCGATCACGAAGACAACGCCGCTGAGGCTCAGGAACATGAGGCCGCGGACGAGAACGCCGACGACGCGGCCGATGAGTCCGACGTCGACGCTCACGACGACGCCGATGCGTCCGTCGACGAGACCCGTTCCGATGAAGCCACCGAACAGGCCGACGAACCCCAGGTCGACGAGCAGCCGACCCCCGAGGAAGACAAGCCCCGCTGGGAGCGCCCCGCCCACATGAGTCGCCGCGCCACGCGCCGCGCTCGCGAGGAGTCGAGCGAACTCAACGACGGCGGTGCGACCGATGCGGCCACGGCCTCGTCCGTGGATCGCTCCGAAGAATCCCCCGAGGTTGCACAGGCACGCGCGGAGGGCCTGCCGGTCCTCGGCCGCGACGAGGCAGGACTGCGCACCCTTGCGGAGATTCTCGGCCAGGACACACCCCTTGTGGCCCGCAGTGAACTCGGCCTGCCCGCCGACCTGGTGCTCGCCGCGAGCGGTGCCATCTCGGGCGCGGGCCTCACCTACCCGTCGCTGGACACCCTGCTCACCGCGCGCGGCCTCGGCCATATCGACGCGTGGGGTCAAGTGCGCATCGGCGACCGCCTCGGCCCGACCCTGGCGGAAGCCCTCGACGAGATCAACCGCGAGATCGTGCGCGAGTACGCGCAGGCTCCCCGCGGACAGCACTCCGCCAAGCACTGACGCGACCGCGGCGGGCGTCCACACAACGCGACGCACACGCACGAAGAGAGGCCCGGGATCACGCGATCCCGGGCCTCCTCGCTACCTGAGGCTCAGTGCACGAAAGCGTCCAGCCAGCCGCGCATCGTCGCGTACACGGCCTCGCGCACGGGGGCGTCCGACAGGACCAGATCGTGCTTGCCGGGGAAACGGGCGATCGTCACCAGGTCCGACAGCCCCAGGCTCCGCTCGGCGATAACCGTCGGATCCAGGACGGTGTCGGACGTGAAGACGCGCTCGCACCACTCCTCCTCGAAATAGGCTGCCGTGGACACCATCGACAGGACCGGGCAGTCCAGGTGTACGCGCTTCTCGATGGTGTCGTGCCCGGCCATGATCGCCTCGAGCCACGAGGCGGGTACCGGGTAGGACTCGGGGCGCTTCCATTCCTGGATGATCGGCCAGCCGGCGACCGACGGGTCGTCGGGCGACAAGCCCTCGGGGATCGGCAACTCTGAGGAAGCGCGCCCCGCGAGCGAACGGCCGTAGTGCCCGGTCCCGCCCGAGGGCACCTCCCACATGGGGTTGCGCGATGCGATGCGCCCGATGACGGGGGCCATCGCCCCGCGCCAGGCGGCCATCGACTGCATCTCCAGCCAGCCCGAGTTCAGGATCAGGCCGTCCAGGACGCCCGGGTGGCGGTGCGCCCACAGGGTCGCGATCAGTCCGCCCGTCGAGTGGCCCATGAGGACGATCGGCTCGTCGTCGCGCTCGGAACGGATGATCTCGATGGCCTCGCCGATCTCCTCGTCGTAAACGGACAGGTCGTCGGCGTACCCGATCGTCTGGTGGGGGCGCAGGGAACGCCCGTACTTGCGCATGTCGAGCGCGTAGAATGCGGCGCCCGCGTCGACCAGCTGCTGCGCCATCTCGGTCTGGAAGAAGTAGTCGTTGCGCCCGTGCAGGTACAGGACCGTCATACGGGCGCTCTTAGGCGGGGTCGCGCGCACCAGGGTGGCCACGCAGGGCCCCTCCGCGTCGTCGAGCAGCTCGATTGTGCGCGACTCGTACCCGTCGCCGAGGATGTCGGCGCGCCACTGAAGCCCGGGAGGGCCGTCCTCGCCCCACGGTGCCATGACGTCGCGCTCGGGGATCCCCTCGGGGGACGAGGCCGGGGTGTCCACCCCGGACAGCTCGGGCAGACCGCGCGTGTCCGGGATCAGCTCATCGCCGGGCTCGGAATTGCTGGTAACGCTCATGGGGTCAGCATAACGTGCGAGGCCACCCCGGCCTCGTTGATGAGGAGAAGAAACCGGGGTAGCCTCGCGGAGAATGGGGGGCGATCAGGCGAAGGAGGACGCGCGCGAGGGGATGCGCTCGTTGAGGAACTCGTCGAGGAGGGCGGTGAGCTGGTCGTGTTCGATGAGGAAGCCGTCGTGACCGTGGTCGGAGTGGATCTCGCGGTAGAACGCGCCCGAAATTCCGGCGGCCATCTGCCAGACCTGCTCGGGGAAGAACAGGCGATCCGAGTCGACCGCGACGACGAGCGTGCGTGCGGTGACGGCCTTGAGGGCCTCGACGACGCCGCCGCGGTCGCGGCCCACGTCGTGGGAGAGCATCGTGCGGCACAGCGTCACGTAGGAGCCCGCGTCGAAGCGGCGCACGATCTTCTCGCCGTGGTAGTCCAGGTAGGACTCCACCGCCAGGCGACCGCCGTGCAGCGGATCCTCGTCGTTCTGGGGGATGCGGCCAAAGCGCTCGTCCAGCTCCGAGGGGGAGCGGTAGGTTGTGTGCGCGATCTGTCGGGCGAGCGCGAGCCCGGCGGTGGGGCCGGGGCCCGCGTAGTAGTCGCCGCCGCGCCACGCCGGATCCAGCTCAATCGCACGGATCTGCGTGTGGGTCCATGCTGCCTGGTCGGCGGTCGTCTGCGCGCCCGAGGCCACGACCACGAGGCGGCGCACGCGCTCCGGGTAGCTGACCGCCCACTCGATCGCGCGCTGTCCGCCTAGCGACGCGCCCACGACGATGTTCCACTCGTCGATGCCGAGTAGGTCGGCCAGGCGGGACTCGGCGTAGACCTGGTCGCGCGTGGAAATCACGGGGAAACGCGAGCCCCACGGCGCGCCGTCGGGAGCGAGGGACGCCGGGCCCGTGGAACCCTGACAGCCGCCCAGAACGTTCGCGGCCACCACGAAGTATCGGTCCGTGTCGATGATGCGCCCCGGGCCCACGATCTGCTCCCACCAGCCGGGGGTCGGCTGGCCCGGGGCTGCCTCGCCGCACACATGCGCGTCGCCGGTCAGCGCGTGCAGGATGAGGACCGCGTTGGACGAGGCCTCGTCCAGCTCGCCCCACGTCTCGTAAGCGAGCGTCACGGAGGGCAGGATCTCACCGTTCTCCAGGCGCTGAGCGCCCAGGTTCGCGAACTTGCGGAAGGCGACCGGGTCGCCCTCGCGCCACGCGCCGGACGTGGGTGCGGGGGGCAGGTTGTGACGGCTCATGATGTCCTTCTTTCGCAGGGGCGCTTCGCTGTCGCGGGAGACGGGGGAGGAACAGCGGCGGCCTCGGAGCCTCAGGAGTGTGTATCCCCGAGGCCGCCGACGGGTCTGTTAGGCCGTGGCCGCGCGGGCCGCGTCGAAGCCGAGCTCCAGGTCGGCGAGGATGTCCTTGATGTTCTCCAGGCCGATCGACAGGCGCACGGTGCCGGGCGCGACGCCGGCCTTGACCAGCTCCTCCTCGGTCAGCTGCGAGTGCGTCGTCGAGGCCGGGTGGATGACGAGGGACTTCGCGTCGCCGATGTTGGCGACCACGGGCAGGAGCTGCACGCCGTCTGCGAAAGCCCGGCCGGCCTCGTAGCCGCCCTTGATGACGAAGGAGAGCAGGCCGCCCGTGCCCAGCGGCGCGTACTTCTTGCCCAGTTCGTAGTAGGGGGAGGACTCCAGGCCCGCGTAGTTGACGGACTCGACGTCCGGGTGGGCCTCGAGGAAGCGGGCGACCGCCAGCGCGTTGGAGACATGGCGCTCGATGCGCAGGGACAGCGTCTCGATGCCCTGCGAAATGAGGAACGCGTTGAAGGGGGAAGTGACGGCGCCCAGGTCACGGTTGATGAGCGTCTGGATGCGCAGCAGGAACGCCAGGTTCGCGCCCAGCGCGCCGCCCACGCCCAGGTCACGGGCGTAGACGAGGCCGTGGTAGGACTCGTCCGGCGTGTTGTACAGGGGGAAGCGCTCGGGCTGGGAGGCGAAGTCGAAGTTACCGGAGTCGACGATTGCGCCCGCGATCGAGGTTCCGTGTCCGCCCAGGTACTTGGTGGCCGAGTGGACGACGATGTCGGCGCCCCACTCGATCGGGCGGACCAGGTAGGGGGTGGCGACCGTGTTGTCGACGATGAGGGGCACGCCGACCTCGTGGGCGACCGTTGCGATCGGCTCGATGTCGAGGATGTCGCCCTGCGGGTTGGGGATGGTCTCGCCGTAGAAGGCGACCGTCTTGTCGTCGGCGAGCGCGCGCCAGGCCTCGGGGTCGAGGGGGTCTGCGACGAAGCGGGTCTCGATGCCCAGGCGTCCCAGCGTGTTCTTCAGGAGGGTGACGCTGCCGCCGTACAGGGAGGGGGAGGCGACCACGTTGTTACCCGCCACAGCCAGGGCGAGGATCGACAGGGCGGTTGCGGACTGGCCGGAGGAAACGAGGAGGCCGCCGACGCCGCCCTCGAGGGCCGCGATGCGGGCGGCGACGCCGTCGGTCGTCGGGTTGGTGAGGCGCGTGTAGATGGGGCCGAGTTCCTGCAGGGCGAAGCGGCTCGCTGCCTGTGCGGTGTCTTCAAAGGCGTAGGAGGAGGTCTGGTAGATGGGCAGTGCGGTCGCGCCGGTGGCGGGGTCGAGGTTGTATCCGGCGTGAATCTGCTTGGTTTCGAAGGACCAGTCGTTGGCGGTCATTGTGCGGCTCCTTAGGTGAGGGGTGGTTCGTCTCTGATTCCCCTCCGGCGGGCCGCGGATGCGGTGAAGTGAACATGCGTCGAGGCGCGTCCCGCTGTCGGGGGACTGCGCGGCAGTCGCTTGTGCTGACGCGCAGTCAGCGGCACATTCGACGGTTCATGCCCTCAATTGTTTGTCATCGACGAGGCCGGGGCTGAGGGGTCCCGGATGGTGGACTTTTGTGACAGGTGGGGCGTGGTGCCGGGGTGTGTGAGGAGGCTCGCAGTGGTGGTTGAAAATGTTATGAAAGCGCAGGTATTTGCGCGGTAATCATGGTGCTGATGTTGCAAATGTTGCGATTGTTGCATGTGTGAAAGTTGAGTTTTCTGGTGTGTTTGTTGCCAAGCGTGACGAAAGTGGATAGGCTCTTTCCCAGTACGCGCGCTCCGGCGCACCTAATTGGACGAGATGAGACAACGATGAGACGACGCGGAACCATTCGCATGGGCCTGACGGCTATCGCCGCCTGTGCCCTCCTCGTGCTGCCCCAGATGGCGCAAGCTGCCCCCTCTGAGGAGGAGATCGCTGCCGCCCAGGCTGCCGAAGAGGCTGCGAAGATGAGCGTCGCCCAGATCGAGGTCAAGCTCGCCGAAGTCAACGCCAGCGCCGCAACCGCGATGCAGAATGCGCAGATCGCGGGCGAAGACCTCAACGAAGCGAACATTGCGCTGCAAGAGGCGACCGCAACCGCCAATCAGGCGTCGGCTGACGCGGATGCCGCCGAGGCCGCCTTCGAGGAAGGCAAGCAGCAGATCGCCTCCGTCGCACAGGCTGCCTACCGTAACGGTGGCGGCACGCTCGACGCGCTCGCCCCCTACCTCGACTCCGACGGACTGCGCAGCGTCGAGACCAAGCAGGCTGGCATCAGCTCCTTCTCCTCCTCCGCCGAGGCGAAGATGCAGAACGTTACTGCACTCGAGCAGGTCGCCAAGGTGACCCGTGATGCCGCGAACACCGCGCTCGCCAACCAGAAGGCCGCCACGGACGAGGTTCAGAGGCGCACCGACGCTGCCAACCAGGCCGCGACCGCCGCCCAGAACGAGGCCGCGATCGTCGCCGCCCAGCGTGGCGCCTACGTGCAGGAGCTGGCCACCAAGCAGAACACGACCGTCGACCTCATCAACCAGCGTGAGGCCGCCCTCGAAGCCGAGCGTCAGGAAGCCGCGCGCGTCGCCGCCGAGCAGGCAGCCGCCGCTGCCGAAGCCCAGCGTCAGGCCGATGCCGCCGCAGCCGCCGAACGCCAGGCCGCCGCCGATACTGCCGCCCAGGCCTCGTCCTCCTACGACGATGACGATGATGACGACTCCTCGTACTCCGCGCCGTCTTACTCTGCGCCTTCCTACTCCTACGAGGAACCCTCGTACTCGGCGCCCTCCTACTCGGGCGGCGGTGCCGACACGGCAATCGCGACCGCGAAGAGCTACCTTGGCGTGCCCTACGTGTGGGGCGGCGAATCCTACGGTGGCGTGGACTGCTCCGGCCTGACCATGCTCGCCTGGGAGAGCGCCGGCGTCGACCTGCCGCACCTCTCCCGCGCCCAGTACAGCTACGGCACGCACGTGCCGATCGGCTCCATGGAGGCCGGCGACCTGATCTTCTGGTCCTCCAACGGCACTCAGTCCGGCATCTACCACGTCGCCATCTACCTGGGCGGCGGCCAGATGATCGAGGCCCCCACCTTCGGCGTGCCCGTGCGCATCACCGGTGTGTACAGCTGGGGCTCGATCATGCCCTACGCCGTGAGGCTCTGAGCCGCATCGTTGCTTGACGATCCGGGGCCGCGCAGACTGTGTGTCTGCGCGGCCCTCGGCGCGGATCCCGCGAGCGCGCTTGTGGGGTCATGTGGCTAACATGAACGGCATGAGCGCCCCCACCGTCGAGACGAACACCCACCAGATCGGTGCCACCTCCACTGTCCCACAGGTCGTCAAGCCGTTCCCTGCGTTCGCGCGCACCCTGGCGCTCCTCTCCTTTGTGGCGTTTCCGGCGTGGTCCTTCATTGGGATTCTGACGAGGGATAACTGGACGCGGTGGGCATTCCAGTTGAGCCAGGCGCGAGTGATCATCGCGGCCATCGCTGTCCTCGCGTTCCTCCCCATCGTCCGGGCGGCGTTCGGCCGTTTCATCCTCGACCTGATTCGCAGGATTAAGCCGATGCGCAGCGGCAAGCATGCGAAGGAAGCTCATCCCGGCACCATGTTCCTGGGGGTCGTGGCCTCGCTCGTGGTGCTCGGACTGGTTGGTCTGGTCGCGTGGGGCATGTGTGGTCAGGCTGCCCTCGACTGGCGCGACGGCCCCGTCACCCGCGAGGGCGTCACGTGCACAGCCATGAATCCCGAGGATCGCGACGACAGACCTTTCGTGCACATCGAGCTGACTGACATCGAAGGGATCGTGCGCGCCTACGACCTGGGCCAATACGAGCTCGATCGCCACGCCGAGAAGGGCACGCCCCTGTATGCCACGATCGTCGAGGCCTGCCAGGCCCCCGGCACCCAGATCGGAATTTCTATCTACGACCGCACGGGCATCATCGTCGACGCGTGGAAGGAGTAGCGCTCATAAACGCGGCGGCCTCGCGCACGGGCGCCATGCTCGAGGCCGGGGAGCGCGGGTGTGCAATGAGCTCTGAGTGATCGTCCTGCGTATGTGGAGGGGCCGCGCAGACGCAAGTCCGCGCGGCCCCTCGCAAGCAGTCAGCTCAGTGCTCGCCCTCGTGCTCCTTCAGGCGCTCGTAGGAGCGGCGAATCTCGGCCTCGGCCTCTTCGCGACCCACCCAGTGGGCGCCCTCGACGCTCTTGCCGGGCTCGAGGTCCTTGTAGACCTCGAAGAAGTGCTGGATTTCCAGGCGGTGGAACTCCGACACGTCGTCGATCTCGGTACGCCACGAGGCACGCTGGTCCGAGGCGGGAACGCACAGGACCTTGTCGTCGCCGCCCTTCTCGTCGCGCATGCGGAACATGCCGAGCGCGCGGCAGCGGATCACGCAGCCGGGGAAGGTGGGCTCTTCGAGGAGCACCAGGGCGTCCAGCGGGTCGCCGTCCTCGCCCAGGGTGTCGTCGATGAAGCCGTAGTCATCGGGGTAACGAGTGGACGTGAAGAGCATGCGGTCCAGGCGGATACGGCCCGTCACGTGGTCGATCTCGTACTTGTTTCGATTCCCCTTGGGGATCTCGATGGTCACGTCAAATTCCATGGCCG
>CATYYP010000070.1 GCA_958415245.1 Schaalia odontolytica
CCTCCGTCACCTCGTAACGCAGGTGCTCCCAACCGCGCAGAGCGGACGCCAAACGGGCGCCCGAGCCGATCGGTCCGACCCACGAGAACTCGCAGCGAACCATGCCCGGCGCCGCTTCCTGGTCGGACCACTGGAGGTGAACCTCCTGGCCGAGCGCGGTGCCCATCGCCCACTCGATGTGCGGGCACAGAGCGGGCGGTGTTGAGTGCACGAAAAGTACACCGCGGGTGTATGACCCTCTCATTGTTCCTCCTGTTGGCTTTGTCAGGATCGTCTTCCCCTACGCCCTAACCTGCCGTGAGTCGCAATGATCTGCGCCGAGACGGCGCACACGATGTGGTTACAGGATAGTCGAACGCGCCGGGGAATGCACTCCATTCCCCGGCGCGTCCACGCCTCTACGAGGCCAGATGATCAGAAGCCAGCGTTGCGAATGTCGCGCAGCGCCTTCTTGCGAGTCGCGCGATCGAGACGGTCGATGTAGATGTGACCGTCCAGGTGGTCGCACTCGTGCTGGATGCAGCGCGCCATGAGCTCCTCGCCCTCGACGACGACCTTCTTGCCATCCAGATCGGTGCCCTCGCAGCGCGCGTACCAGGCGCGCTCAGTCGGGTACCACAGTTCGGGAACCGACAGGCAGCCCTCGTCGCCGTCCTGGTACTCATCCTCACTCAGAGCAACGATGCGGGGGTTCAGCACGTAGCCGATGTCGCCGTCGATGTTCCAGGAGAACGCGCGCAGGCTGACACCGATCTGGTTGGCCGCTAGGCCGGCGCGACCGTCCATGTCGACGCCCTCGAGGAGGTCCTCGACGAGTGCCTTGACGTTCGGCGTGATCTCCGTGATCGGATCGCAGACGGTACGCAGGACCGGGTCACCGATGATGCGGATGGGACGAATAGCCATGTCACTCCCCCTTCAGGGCTGCTGCGTGAAGCTCGCGCAGGCGCGCGACAGCTTCCTCGACGGGCACG
This sequence comes from Schaalia odontolytica, assembly GCA_958415245.1. Taxonomy (GTDB): domain Bacteria; phylum Actinomycetota; class Actinomycetes; order Actinomycetales; family Actinomycetaceae; genus Pauljensenia; species Pauljensenia odontolytica_D. Next base: position 975 of record CATYYP010000070.1, read on the forward strand.
ACGATGGTCTCGCCGGTGGCACGCACGCGGATCTCCACCTCGCCGTCGGCCAGAGAACGACCGACGACCAGGCCGAAGGGCACGCCCACGAGCTCGTAGTCCTTAAACTTCACGCCGGCACTCACCTTACGGCGATCGTCGACGAGAACATCGAGGCCGGCCGCGTCTAGCTGCTCGCCCAGAGACTGTGCGGTCTCGAAGACCTCGTCGCCCTTGCCGGTGGCCAGGACATGCACGTCGAAGGGAGCAATCTGCGCGGGCCAGCTCAGGCCCTTGTCGTCGCAGTTGGCCTCGGCCAGGGCTGCCATCACACGGGTAACACCGATGCCGTACGAGCCCATCGTGACGACCTGGGTCTTGCCGTTCTCGTCAAGGACGGTCAGGCCCAGGGCCTTGGCGTACTTGCGGCCCAGCTGGAAGATGTGGCCGATCTCGATGCCGCGCTCCAGGTGGAGGGGGCCCGAGCCGTCGGGGGCGAGGTCGCCCTCGCGTACCTCAGCGGCCTCGATCGTGCCGTCGGCGCTGAAGTCGCGGCCCATGACGAGGTTCAGGACGTGACGCTGCTCGGCGTTCGCACCCGTCACCCAGGCGGTGCCCTCGACGACGCGCGGGTCCACCAGGTAGCGCACGGAACCGGAGGCGTTGCCCTCCTCGTCCACGACGCGCTTCGGGGAGTTCGGACCGAGAACGGTGGGGCCGATGTAGCCGCGCACCAGCTCGGGGTGCGGCTCGAAGTCGGAATCCGAGGCCATGTCGACCTCGGCGGGAGCCACGGCGGCCTCCAGGCGCTTCATGTCGACATCGCGGTCGCCGGGCACGCCCACGACGAGGAGCTCGCGCTCGCCATCCGGGTGAGTCAGCGTCACGACGACGTTCTTCAGCGTGTCGGCGGCGGTCCAGGGGCGGTCCTCACGCGGGTACTGATCGTTAAGCAGATCAACGAGCGACTCGATGGTCGGAGCGTCGGGGGTCGGAACCTCGACGGGCGCGGGCACGCCGGACGCGTCCTGAGCCTCGGGCACGGGGGTCGTCACAGCCTCGGCGTTGGCGGCGTAGCCACCCGGGGATGCCACGAAGGTGTCCTCACCGATCGGCGAGGGGTGCAGGAACTCCTCGGATCGCGAGCCGCCCATCGCGCCGCTCATCGCGGAGACGATGACGTAGCGCAGGCCCAGGCGCTGGAAGATGCGCTCATAGGTGTCACGCTCGGCCTGGTAGGAGGCGTTCAGACCTTCGTCGTCAATATCGAAGGAGTAAGCGTCCTTCATGACGAACTCGCGGCCGCGGATCAGACCGGCGCGCGGGCGGGCCTCGTCACGGTACTTCGTCTGAATCTGGTACAGCGTGGCGGGCAGGTCCTTGTACGAGGAGTACATGTCCTTCACCAGCAGGGTGAACATCTCCTCGTGCGTGGGGGCCAGCAGGTAGTCGCCGCCCTTACGGTCGTTCAGCTTGAACAGCGTCGGGCCGTACTCTTCCCAACGGTTCGTGGCCTTGTAGGGCTCGGCGGGGATCAGGCCCGGGAAGTGAACTTCCTGAGCGCCCATCGCGTCCATCTCCTCGCGGACGATGTCCTCAATCTTGCGCAGCGTGCGCAGGCCGAGAGGCAGCCACGTGTAGATGCCGGGGGCGGAGCGGCGGATGTAGCCGGCACGCACCAAAAGCTTGTGCGAATTGACCTCGGCGTCGGCCGGGTCTTCACGCAGGGTTCGCAGGAAGAAAGTCGAGAGATTTCGAAGCATGCTCCAAGAGTACGGCACGCGAAGGCCCTGGGGCCACCGGCACAGCCGTGGAGCCCCTCATCGAGGCGTCAGCGAGGCCCTCAGATGACCGCGCGGGCACCCAGCTCGCGCTCACGGGCACCAGGGTGCGAGGCGTAGTAGCGGCGAGCCATCCAGCCCGGGTACGCCCATGCCGGGAGGCCGCCCAGGTACAGGGCGCGCACGGCGACGCCGACCATCGCAGCAAGAACGAGCGCGATAAGCATGCACGTGCCTGCCGTAGCGAAGCCAGAGGCCTCACGGGCCACAAGATCGCCCGTCAGGAACCACAGGAGGGAGAGGAAAGGCATGAGGGGCCACACGAGCGCCGACATCTCACCAGCCGCGCTACCGCCGCCGATCTCCAGACGCACCGACATACGCCGGGCGCTCGCGCCGAAACCGAGCCACGCCCACGCCCACACGGATGCGATGACAAGACCGACCAGTGCGATCAGAGCAGTGGAGTTGGCGACCATGCGTCCCCCTTCGGACAATGCAACATCCCCGTTGGCGTTGCGTACAAGCCGATACTACAACACCAACGGGGAGTAATGTCCAACCGAAACGGCGGGAACGAGACTAATCAGGCATCAACGAGCCCGCCGACGCATGCATCACGCAGATCGCGCAGCATCGACAGCGAGGACAGCGACTCGGCTGCGACACCGGCCCACGCGAGCGCGCGGTCGCGTCCCTGCGCCTCGTGACGTTCACGGATGTGCAGGAGCGTGCGCGAGGGAGACAGCGGCAGCAGAGCGATGACGCAGGTTCCCGAGGCCTCGGCGCCTTCCGGGGCAGCCGGCGGGGCGACGCGCATGAGGATGTGGTCCTCGTCTTCGATATCAATGATCGTCGACTCGTCCTCCGGCTCAAACACGTGACCGAGAACATCCCACACGACGGACGCTGGCGCGTCGATCGCGATGCCGCGATCAACGACGACGTTCGCACCGGGCAGGACGAGATCTCCCGGGAGCGACACGTCCGCCTGCGAGGCCGTCAGGCCGATGCGACGAGGGACAGAGCGGCAAGAGTGCGAATACGCATGCGATAGTCCTTATCAACTACTCAGAAGTCGATACCCGGGAGCTTGACCTCCGGGGCGGTGATCGGGGCAACCTCGACGCTGCCGGAACCAGGCTCCAGGCCCAGCTCCTCGGCGAGGGCATTCGCGCGGCGGATCAGAGTCTCGACGATCTGGTCCTCGGGAACGGTCTCGACGACCTCGCCGCGAATGAAGATCTGGCCCTTGCCGTTGCCGGAGGCGACACCGAGGTCGGCCTCGCGAGCCTCGCCCGGGCCGTTGACGACGCAGCCCATCACGGCCACGCGCAGCGGGACCGTCAGGTCCTTCAGGCCCTCGGTGACGTCCTCAGCGAGCGTCCACACGTCCTCCTGGGCGCGCCCACACGACGGGCACGAGACGATCTCGAGAGTCTTCTCGCGCAGACCCATGAACTCCAGCATCTTCGTGCCCACCTTGATCTCCTCAACGGGAGGAGCGGACAGGGAGACACGGATCGTGTCACCGATCCCCTCGGCCAGGAGCACCGAGAAAGCGGACACGGACTTAATCGTGCCCTGGAAGGCGGGGCCGGCCTCGGTGACGCCCAGGTGCAGGGGCCAGTCCCCCGCCTCTGACAGCATGCGGTAGGCCTGGATCATGGTGAGCACGTCGTGGTGCTTGACCGAGATCTTGAAGTCGTGGAAGTCGTTCTCCTCGAACAGCGAGGCTTCCCAGATCGCCGACTCGACGAGAGCCTCGGGCGTGGCACGGCCGTACTTCTTCAGCAAGCGAGGATCGAGCGATCCAGCGTTCACGCCGATGCGCAGCGACACGCCGTGATCGGAGGCGGCCTTGCAGATGTCCTTCACCTGGTCATCAAACTTACGGATGTTGCCCGGGTTCACGCGCACGGCACCGCAGCCGGCCTCGATCGCCTGGAACACGTACTTCGGCTTGAAGTGAATGTCAGCGATCACCGGGATACGCGACTGCTTCGCGATGATCGGCAGCGCGTCCGCGTCCTTATCCGTCGGGCAGGCGACGCGAACGATGTCGCAACCGGCGGCCGTCAGCTCGGCGATCTGCTGGAGGGTCGCGCCGATGTCGTGCGTCTTCGTCGTCGTCATGGACTGGACGGAGACCCGTGCGCCACCGCCCACCGGAACGTCGCCCACCATGATGCGACGCGTCTGCTTGCGCGGGAACGGCGACGCCGCGACTTCGGGCATACCAAGATTGATTTCACTCACCGTGTCATTATCGCGCACAGTGGCCTTCCTTCCCACACGGACCACGAACGCGTGGTCAGAGTCGCTTTTCGGGCAGATGTGTGACGTGCCGACGCTCAGCCGAGCGACACCGGCGTCACGATGTCTGCAACGATCAAAATGACGCTCATCGCGACGAGCAGGCCGCCGACAACCCAGGTAACGGGAACGAGGCGAGCCGTGTCCGCCGGGCCGGGATCCTCCGCCCCACGCACGCGAGCCACCGTTCGGCGCACGCCCTCGTAGATCGCCCCGAGAATGTGCCCGCCGTCCAACGGCGGCAACGGGATCAGGTTAAAGACAAAAAGGGCCATGTTGAGCGACGCCAGGAGGCTCAGCAGCACGGCGACAACCTGACGTGTGTCGCGCAGACCCAGCGCCTGCGAATCACCCGTCACCTCACCGGCCAGGCGCCCCACGCCCACGACGGACACAACGCCCGAGGAGTCACGCTTTTCGTCAGTGACCACGGAGCGGCCGACCTGCCACACGGCCTGCGGCAGCCGGGTCACGACCGCCGTCGTCCCGGTGAACATCTGCCAGTTCGCCGCTGCCACATCGCCCAGAGACGCCGACACATACTCGTATCCAGCCGTCACGCCCACAAAGCGAGCCCCCTGGGCGCCCGTCACCGGCGAAACCGTCAAGTCCACAGGGGTGCCGTCGCGTTCCACCGTCAGCACGGCAGACTCACCCTCCTGGGTGGCCCCGACCGCGCGCTGCAGCTCCGCGAAGGTGGCAACCGGCTGCCCGTTCCACGCGACGACCGTGTCCCCGGGACGGACCCCTGCCTCGTACGCGGGAGAAGCGACTTCACCGGAAGCGCTCATGATCGTGGCCGGCACATCCGCGATCGTGCGCGAGGCCGTAGGAGCGCCGATGCCGATCATCGTCACCGCCGACAGGACGATACAGATCAGCAGATTCATGAGCGGACCGCCGAGCATGACCGCGATCTTCTTCGGGGCGCTCAGACGGTAAAAGGCACGGTGTTCCTGGCCCTCAGGGATCTCCTCGGCCGAGGCCTCACGGGCCTCCTGCGCGAGCGTCGGCTTACCGCCGCGACCCACGAGCCGAGTGCCCGGACGCGCCGGCGCATACATGCCGACAATCTTGACGTAGCCACCCAGCAAAATCGCGCGCAGCGCGTACGTCGTGTCGCCGATCTTCTTCTTCCACAGCGCCGGACCGAAACCCACCGCGTAATCGGGGACCAACACCCCGAACTTCTTCGCCGGGAGCATATGCCCCACCTCATGCAGGGCGACCGACGCCAAGATTCCGATAACGACAACGACGATACCGACGATTGAGCCCACGCTCACATATCCTTCCACTGGCCAGCGCGAACGAGTTCGCGCGCACGCTGATCAGCCCAGCGCTGTGCGGCCACAATGTCTTCCAACGAGGGCTCAGCGACACCCTCATGCTCATGCACAACGCTCGCCACCGTATCCACGATCGCGAGCCACGGGACCTCCCCCGCGATGAATGCATCCACCAGCACCTCGTTCGCGGCGTTGAGCACCGCAGGATGCGTCGCCGAGGCCGCGACCGCGAAGCGAGCAAGGTTGATCGCGGGGAACGTCTCGTTATCCACCGGCTCAAACGTCCATTGAGACGCGGACGCCCACGTCAGGGGCTTCTCAACGTCCTGGAGACGCTCGGGCCAGGTAAGCCCAAGCGCAATCGGCAGACGCATATCCGGAGGCGAGGCCTGGAGCGTTGTCGCGCCGTCATGCCACGTCACCATCGAGTGCACAATGGACTGAGGGTGAACGGTCGCAACAATGTGCTCGGGTGCAACATCGAACAGCAGGTGCGCTTCGATGAGTTCCAACCCCTTGTTGATCAGGGTCGATGAGTTAATCGTGACGACGGGACCCATCTGCCACGTGGGATGCGCCAACGCCTGCTCGGCGCGCACGCCGCGCAGCTCTTCGCGCCTGCGACCGCGGAACGGACCACCCGAAGCCGTGAGAACGAGGTCCGCGACCTCGGAGCGGCCGGAAACCACCGGAGAGGTCAGGCCTCGTTCATGCACGCCCGAGGCCAACGCCTGGGCGATCGCCGAATGCTCGGAATCCACCGGAACGATCTGGCCAGGAAAACGCATGGCGTTCTTCACGAGCGCACCGCCGACGACCAGCGACTCCTTGTTCGCCAGCGCAAGGCGCGCACCGCACTTGAGAGCCGCAAGCGTCGAGGACAGGCCCACGCCGCCCGTAATGCCGTTGAGTACCACCGGCGTCGCTCGCGGGTACAGCTGCGCCGCACGTTCAACGGACGCGCACACAACCTCGACGGACGCATTCTCGCCGACGAAAAGCTCCGGGCACGTGCCACCCATCGACTCCACAGCAGCCGACAATTCCTCGCGAACGTCGCGAGCCACGCCCACGTACGCGGGACTCAACGCGACGATCTGCTCGGCAAGCTCGGCGATCGACGCACCGCCGGCGCTAAGGCCAAGGACGTCGAAACGCCCGCGGTTCGCGTCGATGACCTCACGTGCCTGGGTACCGATCGATCCCGTCGAGCCGAGCAGGACGACGGGGATAGTGGACGCGTGTTCTTCCACCGACACGGGCATCAGTCAACCGCAAGCAGAATTTCGACGGCGCGCCCGAGGTAGGCGTCCACGGGGCCCTCCATGTAGGCCTTCTTGCCGCGCTTGGGGCGGAAGGTCGACAGACGAATCTCGTCAGCGGTCAGCTCCCCGGCCTCGTCGAAGTACGCTGCAATACGATCCAGCAGATCGTCAACTTCCTCGCAGGAGTAGCCACGTCCCGACGTCGGGTGCGCGAAGCGCTCGCCGCGAGGGCGCTGCAGACGCGGGTACAGGGTCGTCGCACGGTCAGCGACGCGGTCATACCACGCTGCCTCACCCTCAGCTGCGACGGAATCCGCGCGATCACGGTTCACGAAAGCCGCCTCCAGGCGGTTCATCGCGCCGTCCACGGCGTCAATGTTGTAGCCGCGATTCTTCAGCTCAAAAGTGGCCAGACGCACCTGCTCCGAGCTGAACTGCTCCGGGGGAACACCACCCTCGTAGGCGCGGCGAGCGTCTTCGAAGAACGCATCGACCTGTGCGCAGTCGTAGCCCTTCGAGAAGAGACCAACCCTAGGAAACTCAGTCATGACTACTCCTTCTCCTGTGTCATGGAACGA
>CATYYP010000071.1 GCA_958415245.1 Schaalia odontolytica
TTCTGGAACTTGTCCTTCAGATCGGAGACGACCTCGGTCGCCTTGTCCTTGGCAGCCTCGACGGCCTTCTCGACGTTCTCCTCGCCGAAGGTTTCCTTAGCCTTCTCGAGACCCTCTTCAGCCTGCTTCTTCAGATCTTCCAGACCCATGTTTCCTCCTTGGAACGAGCCGCCCGTATTGGTCGAGCGGATGGTCTCACCCTATGCCCGAACCTGGGTGCTCGCGCGTTCAAGGCTTCCCGTGGCGCGATCGTTCCCTGCGCGTCCGCGCCGTGGGACATTGTGCCATCGCGATCAGACGCCTTCGGCGAGCTTCCAGTCGTCGAAGGTGAACTCGGGGGAGACGACGCAGGTCGCCAGCGCATAGTCGCCGCGGGCAAAGGTGCGCTGCCAGGTGCCGGCGGGCACGAGGACCTGCACGGGGTCGCTCGCATCGGAGGCCTGCGTTCCGGCCGGAGAGCCCAGCGTGACGATGCGCGGGTCGGCCTCGGGCGCGTCGCCGCTGCCTCCCAGGTGCACCTCGAGGGCGCCGGGCCCCGACCAGATCCACAGTTCGTCGGAGTGGACGAGGTGCCAGCGGGCCTCCTCGTCGCGGTCGAGGAGGAAGATGATCGCGGAGGCGCTGTGGCGGCTCCCGCGCGGTGTGTCCACCTGCGCGGGCGCGGTCCACGTGCGTCTGTAGTGGCCGCCCTCGGGGTGGGGCGCGAGGCCCATGGCATCAATCAGCGGGGACACGTCGGTCATGCGAAGCTCCAAACGAAGGGAAAGGGAGGCTGAGCGAAAGGGAAACGACAGGGTCAGTGCGAGGCCGAGTAGCGCACGCGCCCGGACACGACGGTCTCGACGACGCGACCGGCGCCGTGGCGGGCGACGGTATCGATGGTTTCCACGATCGAGGTGACGGGCACGTCGATGACGCACATGTCGGCGACCGCGCCCGACTGGAGCTGACCCAGGCGGTCGGGGCCGGTCGCCAGGCCCATCGCCGTGGCGCCGCCCAGGGTTGCGGCCTGCAGGAGGCGGCGCGCCAGGTCCTGGTCCTCGTAGCCCTGAGCTCGCGCCAGGTCGAAGAGGAGGGCGACGTCCTCGAGCAGGTCGAGGGATGGGGAGGAGGACAGCGAGTCTGTGCCCACGGCGATCATGTTGCCCTCGGCGAGGTAGGCGCCGACCGGCGGCGCGTCCAGGCCGATCACACGGTTCGAGCGCGGGCACAGCGCCACTGCCGTCTGGCGGGCGCGCAGTCGCCGGCGGTCGTCGGCGCGCATGTACACGCCGTGGGCGACGTGGCAGTCGGGTCCGAGGACACCCAGCTGATCGACGAACTGCGTTGAGGAAAAGCCGCCCCCGCGCGAGCGCATCGCCGTGAACGACGAGGAGTGCTCGCTCTTCCACAGGTCCGCCAGGGCGGTCGTGCGCGTCTCGGACCATTCGGCCTCGGAGTGGGACTCGCCCAGGTGAATGTGGATGCGCATGCCGCGACGCCTGGCCATGTCCGGCAGGTCCAGCAGAGGCTCGGCGTCGAGTGAGTAGGGAGCGTGCGGGGAGATGCCCACGGCCGGAGGGGTCGGCATGGCGTCGAGGGATGCGGAGACCTCGCGTTCGCCTCGGGCCCGCCACTCGTCGTTCGACCAGCTCATGACCTCCCAGTAGGCGACGCCGTGCAGTCCGGCATCGTGCAGGGCCGAGGCTGCGGCGGCGTCCGTCACCACGTCGGCGGCGGCGGTCGTGCCGCTTTCCAGGAGCAGCCGGGCGCCGGCGGCCGCGTCGCCTCCCCAGTCCAGGCCGCCCGCGTCGTAGACCTCGTCGAAGGCACGCGCCCAGTCGTCGAAACCTCGGTACTGCCCGGCACCCACGGACGCCATGCCCGTGTACTGCAGGTGCGTGTGCGCATTGACGAGGCCGGGGAGCAGCACGCCGTCAAAGTGGCGTTCGGTGAAGGAAAGGCCGCGCTGCGTGAGCGTTTCGACGACCCAGTCGCGCGCTCCCACGTGCTCGATGCGCCCGTCGCGCACGGCAACAGCGCCGTCGAGGATCGAGGGGGCGGTGATCGGGATGACCATGCCGGCGGACCAGACGACCACGTCGCTCATGGGGGACCTTTCAGTGGGGGACGCTGACTAACAGTGTAGAAGTGGGGCGGGCGCACCCGCCTGCCGGTGGACGTGACCTGCGACTACGACAGGGACAGGGCGCCCAGCGCTGCTGCGGCCACCGCGTCGTCGGCCTCGCGCGGCAGGTCGTGCAGGCCGGGGGCCAGCTCGTCTTCGTGGGTGAGGAGCTCGCGCAGGGACGCCAGCTGCACGCCGAAGCTCATGTCCATGATCTCGATGGGGTTTCCCTCGCCCGCCGTGTAGTTGATGCCCTCCCCGCGCTCGAGGATGCGCAGCGTCTTGCCGGAGGGGCTGGTCAGGGTCTGCACGTGGGGATCGCCCGACTCGGCCATGACCCAGGAGGCGGCCACGGCCTCGTCGATGGAGACCTCCCCGTCAACGCCTCCGGCGACCGTGACGATCGCACCCTCGGGCGCCGCCTCCAGCGCGCTCAGCGGGATCGTCGCCCGCTCGCCCGTCGCGGAGAGTAACATGCCGGCGCTCGCCGCTGCCTCCTCTAGCGAGGCCACGCCGAATCCGTCCATCGACGCCTGCAGGGCACGCACGGGGTCCAGCTCCACGACGGTCACGCGTGCGCCGAGCGCCGCGCCGAAGCGCGCGCAGCCGCGACCCACGTCTCCGTAGCCGATGACGACGACGCTCATCCCCGCCACAGGCGCACCGACGCCGCGCGGGTCGATCAGGTCGAGGATCGTCGTCCAGCACGACTGGCCCGTCCCGTAGGCGTTGTCGAACAGCGTCTTCGAACGCGCATCGTTCGAGGCCAGGACCGGAATGCGCAGATCGAAAGAACGCAGGGGACGCAGCCCCGAGGTGGTCTCCTCTGCCGCGCCGACCAGCGCGTCCAGGACGCCCGGGCAGCGCTGGGTATCGTGTGCCAGGCGGATCAGGTGGGAGCCGTCATCCAGCAGGAATTCGCTGCGCTGGGCCAAAAACTCGTGCGCGAGCTCCCACTCGCGCTCGCGGGAGGCGCTCGAGTCCGCGAAGACGGGGATGCCGGCCTCGCGCAGGCGGGCAGCGACATCCTCGCGGGTCTCGGATGCCCAGCCGAAGACGCTCACGCGTGCTCCCGCCTCGGAGAGCATGAGGGCCAGGGCGGCCGTTTTCGGCTCCAGGACAAGGGAGAGCCCCACGCTTCGGCCCGCCACCAGGGGAGCCAGGGCGCGGGCCGCCGCCTCGGTGACGGGCATGTGGGTGCGCGCCCACTCGATGCGTCCCTCGTCGCCGGGGCCCGTGATGGTGCGCCCGTCTGGAGCGATGACGGCGCGGAACACGCCGCCGGGCGCCAGGACCGTGATCGTCCCGGGCTTAGGGGCCGCGTCTTCCTCGAGCGCGAAGACGACCGGGGACGAGGCCGGGGTCCCCTCGAGGTCCGACAGCGGGCGCACGTGGGCGCCGAACGCGCGCAGCAGGGCGGCCAGCGTCGGGTCGTCTGTCGCGAAGGAACGCCCCGCGATGAGCATGTTCGTGGCCCGCGCGTAGGCGCGTAGCAGCAGCTGGGCGGCGAGGGGATCCAGGGCGCGGTTCATGCGTCAAACGTAGCAACTGCAGCGTCAATGTCGGGGATGAGCCAGGGGACGACCAGGGCAGACCCTCATAGAATCGCGCGGGGCTGCGGGTCTATCGTTCAAACATGACACACGACACGACGGGCCTGGTGACCCGAGCACTAACGAAGACATACATGCGCGGGCACACGCCCGTCCACGCCCTGGCGGGCGTCGACCTGACCCTCCCGCAGGGCACGCAGGTGGCGATCATGGGCCCCTCGGGCTCCGGTAAGACGACGCTCCTGCACTGCCTGGCGGGCGTCCTGCGCCCCAGCTCCGGATCGATCACGCTCGATGGTGAAGAGATGACGACCATGTCGGAGCGCGTGCTCTCCAACCTGCGCCTGCGCCGCTTCGGCTTCGTGTTCCAGGATGGCCAGCTCCTGCCCGAGCTGCCCACGGAAGAGAACATCGCGATGCCCCTCATGCTGGCGGGCACGCCCAAATCGCAGGCCATCTCTCGTGCACGCGAGATCCTCGCAAACCTAGGGCTCGACGGCGCCGGCCCCTACCGCCCCGGCCAGCTGTCGGGAGGACAGGCCCAGCGCGTCGCGATCGGCCGCGCGCTCGCCACCGATCCCTCGGTGATCTTCGCTGATGAGCCCACGGGTGCCCTCGACCAGGCCACCGGCGGCGAGGTCATGTCCCTGCTGACGAGCGCCTGCGCCTCCACCGGGGCATCCCTGGTCCTCGTCACCCACGATCCCGCTGTCGCCGCGCGCCTGCCGCACACGATCCACGTGCGCGACGGCCGCATCTCCCTCGAGGCACGAGGCAGTGGGACCCCCAGCCAGGGGGTGGCCCGATGAGCGCGGTACGCACCGCCGCCGGGGCGCTCCTGCGGTCGCGCGACCGCGCGACGAGTGTCCTCACGGTCGCGGCCTTTGCCCTGCCGCACGCGTTCCTGCTCGCGGTCACGGGCGGTGTCATGGCCTTTGGGGCGAGGGCTACCGTCGCCGCTGCGTCCGCCACGGCCGACGACCCCTCAAGCCTCGACGGGATGGCGTCCTTCTACGTGATGCTTGCGTACTTCGCGGCCACCCTGCTCATCGTCCCCATCATCTCGATGGGGGCAGCGGCCGCGCGCCTGGGCATGAGTCGGCGTGAGCGCGACCTCGCGGTCCTGCGCCTCGTCGGCCTCGCGCCGGGCAAGACGAAGCTCGCCTGCATCCTCGAAACCTGCGTGTTTGCGGTTGTCGGTGTCGTCGTCGGCTCGATCCTGTACGCCGTGACGCTGCCCGCGTGGGGTGCGCTGTCCTTCCAGGGCCGCCCGATGGGGGCCGGCGAGATGTGGGTGGGGGTTGTGGCCCTCCTTGTCGAGGGGCTCGCCATGATCCTCCTGGCCGCCCTGTCCTCGTGGCTGGCCATGCGCAAGGTCGCGATCACGCCCCTCGGCGTCGCGCGCCGCACGCAGGCGGGCCGCGTGAGCGCGGTCGGCCCCGTCCTCGGCCTGGTTCTCCTCGTGGTGTGGCTGAGCGTCGGCACCCTCGCGATGAACCTGGGAACTGCGATCGGCATGGCCGTGTTCTTGGGCTTCATGGGCGCGATCTTCCTGATCGTCAACCTGGTGGGTGTGTGGTCGATCAGTCTCATGGGCCGCATCATGGCTCGGGCCTCGCGCAGCCCCCAGATGATGGTGGCCGGGCGTCGCATGGCCGACGACCCGCGCGCTGTGTGGCGCTCCTTCGGGGCGGTTGCCCTCGTCGGGTTCCTCGTGGGCATCATGTATCCCGCGAGTGACGCGATCTCGATGAGCGGGGACAAAACCGATGAGGTAGCGCTCATCGTCGTCGGCGACATCAACAGGGGCATGCTGCTCACCTTCGCGATTACCCTCGCCCTTGGGGCCGTGTCGACCGCGGTCAACCAGTCGATCCGCGTCCTCGACTCCGCCGACCAGGTGCGCGCCCTGTCCTACATGGGGTCGCCGCGCGGCTTCATGGACCGCAGCCGTCGCCTCGAGGTCGCGATCCCCGCCTTCGTCATGATCGTTGGCTCGATGCTGCTCGGCATGGTGTTCATGTCGCCGATGCTTGCGGCGGGTGCGGGAAAGGGGGTCCTCATCGCGCTTGCCTCGGCGCTTGTGGGCGTCATGCTCATCGTCGTTGCCTCCGAGGCGACCGTCCCGCTGCGCCGCCGAATCCTGTCGGGTGTGCGCGAGGGGCGCGAGTAGTCCTCTCCAGCGTTTACGCATGTCGCGGCCCCGGCCTCGTCCTCATCGACGAGGCCGGGGCCGAGTCGCGCTCAAATTGAGCGAAATTGAAGAAATCAAACGCATGTGACGCGCGCCTCATGGGTGCTAGGATTGCGCCATTCACACCGCAAACGTCGATGGAGGCATCGTGTACCGCTCGCCTTCCCAGTACTCGCACGCGGAGGGGGTCGGTGGGGCCGCGCGAGGAGCGCAGGTCACCAGGCCAGCCGCGCGTCGCCGGCGCCCCGCGCCGCCCTCGTATCCGCCCGCCGTACGCCCGAGCGTGCGCGCGCGAGCAGAGCTTGACGAGGAGATCTTCTCCCTATCCGCCTCGACCCGATGCTCCCTGTCCATGGGTGCGCGTCGCTTTTCGCGCATCGGGGCCTTCGTGGCCGCCGTGCTGCTCGCCGCGGCCGTTGCGCTATGGTGGTGGTAGTCATCACCCCAGCGACGGGCAGTGAAAGGACCAGGCATGAACGAGAGTAACGACGTGACGATGCGCGGCGAGAACGTCCCCGAGGCCATGGTTGCATCCGCTGTCGCCGCACAGCCCGCCGCACCTGGCGGATCTCGCACTGCAACCACTGCCGCACCTGTTCCTCCCGCGCGGCGTCGGGGCTCAAAGCTGGCGCAGAAGCTTGATGAGAAGGAGCAGGGGCTCTGAGGGTTTCAACCGCGCGCCGCGGCCGTTGCACTATGGTGCTGGTTCTGGGGTGCCCCGGTGTCTTCCCGAATGGAATAGAGGGCCGTTAAGGCGGCTCCATGATCTGGAGGTTGCTTCAGTTGGATAGCGTGCTGTTACTTGTCGCCCCCATCCTCATTATTTTCCTTATCGCGCTGGCAATCGATGCTGGGGTAACGAAGAGGCGCGAGAGGAAGGCCGCCGAAGCGGCGGCGTGGGCCGCACAGGCCTACGGAGCTGGTTGGGATCCTCAAGGCGCACTGAGTGTCCAGAAACCACGCCGCGGCTCAAAGGTGGTGCGCTCCTGCGTCATTTTGGGATTCGTTATCCTGGGAAGCATCGTCTATTGGCCGCTGTTGGTGCTCCTGGTAGACCCTATTGTTTCGGGTGGCAATGCATCAGAAGCTGATGCTGGCCTTATGTTCCTGTTGTGCCTTATCTTCGTGGCTCCGTTCAGCCTTCTTGCCTTCCTGTTCGCCTTCATTGCACATCTCGCCGTCAAGGGTGCGGAGCGGAATCAGGGGTACTAAGACCGTCGACGCGCGCGCCGCGGCCCTGATGGTCGCCATGCTGGCCTCCGTTGTCGTTGCGCTATGGTGGTGGTTCTGAGCCAACCCCGGTGGGTAGTGAAAGGATCTGACATGAGTGGTAACGAGGCCGTGACAGCCGCTGACAGTGACTCTGCGCAGGGGAGTGCTCGCATCTCGGCCGACGGCAGTCAGAATCCTGAGCAGCGAGGCGGTACACTGCGACCGCAGAAGGAGAAACGCTGGGCTGCGACGTGCGCGAAGGTCGGCCTGGCGTTCACTGTTCTCCCCGTGTTGATTGGGCTTGGGCTGAATGCAGCACAGAGGGTATTGGATAGCGACTTCATGCCCTGGGAGGGCTTTCTCGTCCCGCTCTACATCCTTCCGATAGTCGGTATCATTCTGTTGATTCAATCGGCGGCTCTGGCCATTGATGAGCGGATAATGAGGGGCCGCAACGGGAACATTGCGCGCTTCTGCGTCATTCTGGGATTCGTTCTCCTCGGAAGTGTGGTCTACCTGCCGCTGTTAGCCGAACTGATAGATGCCGTTAGCGGTCAGCGGGATGGCATGGGAAGCTGGATGGGCCTCTTTGCCATGTTCTTCGTCGCTCCGTTCAGTCTCCTTGCGTTCCTGTACGCCTTCTTTGCGAAGGCCTCCCAGCGGGAAGATGAGAGAAAAAGGGGACGCTAACGGTCGTTGTTCCTGTGTGCCCTCCTCGCGCGCCTCTTCGAGAAGGGCAAAGAGAAGGATCAGGAGCGCTCAGGGTGACTATGCACGTACCGCACGAGGCAGCGTGAGGTTGCCCCGGCCTCGTCCCCGGTGCGAGCACCCGTGCCTCCCGTCGGGCACAATGGACCCATGATGACCCCCACTGACCCCGCGCTTTACGCGGGCGCCGACCTGCGCCTGGCCGCCGTCGACATGGACGGCACCCTGCTGGACGATGACAAGAACTTTCCGCCCGGCATGGACGAGCTGCTCGACCAGATGGACGCGCGCGGCGTCACCTTCGCGCCCGCGTCCGGCCGTCAGGTGTGGACCCTCATCGACATGTTCCCCGGGCGCCCCGGCATGACCGTCATCGG
>CATYYP010000072.1 GCA_958415245.1 Schaalia odontolytica
ATCGTGTACGTGTGGGCCGCGGACTGGGCGTTGGCGGCGCCGGTGTTGCCGGGGGTCCACGCGCTGGCCTGGACGGTCAGCGTGTAGCGGCCGGCGCGCGTGAACAGCCAGTTGACATGCTTGTGGGCGGCGTAGGGCTGGTCGATGTCGTCGCCCTCGGGGGCCAGGTCGAAGCTGCCATCATTGGTGACCGCCTTGGTGCCCTCGGTGAAGCTGGAGGTGAAGGCGTAGATGCGGCCGTTCTCCGGGCCCGTGTAGGAGATGTGGAAGCGCGCGGCGTCGTAACCGCCGGCCGTGACACCCAGGGTGTCCCAGCCGGGCCACAGCACGGTGGCCTGGTTGTCGCCGGACTGGCCGAGCAGGTAGGCCGCGGCGGGAGCTCCCGTCGCCTGGCTGACGGCGGCGGGGATCTGGGTGAGGGTGGACTTGTTGACAGCGAGGAGCGTCTGCTCAGGCTCGCGCATGACGCCGGAACCAGTGGCGTCCTCTTTAATACGGAGGGTCAGGGTGCCGGAGGCGTCGGAAGTGAGGTCGAAGATGTCGGCGTGGCCGCGGTCCAGGGTGGCCGTGGTGCCGGCGGGGGCGGTGCGCATGACGGCGCAGGCGGAAGCGTCGGCCTCGGACGAGGCCGTGGCTGCGTCGGTCGTTGCGGCCTCCTCGGTTGCTACCGCGTCCGTGGTGTCGGGGCCGGCGGTGGCCTCGTCGGCGGCGTGTGCCGCTCCGGGCACGAGGAAGGAGGTGGCCGCGAGGGCCATTGCAGCGAAAGCCCGGGCAGCTGCGCGGCCCGGGTTCCGGTACTTCGTGGGGTTCATGAGGGGGTCCTCTAGGTGCTTCGCACGTGTATATGAATGAGAATCGTTATCATTCTATGTCCATGGCCCACGTCGCGCAAAGTTCTGGCGCCCGAAACCGTCGATAGCGACCCAAATACTGATGGAGCACCGCTCCCCCACCTCAATAGATGTCGTCATGCCCCTCGCAGGCCAGGGCCACACACAGGCATTTCATGAACCTGCACGAAACGGCATCAAGATTCCCGAAATTTTGTGATCTGTAGACGAGCAGAGCCGACACAACAGACGAATTGTGACGGCGTGCGCACGTTTGCGCAGGTGGTGTGCACGTAGCCACTTTGCTTTGCAATTGCTTGGTTTTTGATGCGATCTAAATTACTGGCCGAACGGTTGATTGAGCGTTTTGGGAGGGATAAACTATAACCATCAAGCGCCTGACAGAGCTGCCAAGCTGGTCTGGCGCTTTTCTTGTTTGAAACGCAGGGTCGCGCCGACGCTACCCGCGTTGGCACACTCCTCGTTACAGACCGGGTGATCCTCGGCCTCGTCAAGCAGGGAATCAATACACAATACGATCCCACAAGGAGTTCACTCATGTTCTCGACCATCGACGTCATGGTTGCCCAGGCCCACATCGATCAGCTCAACGAGCTCGCCGACACCAAGCACCTGGTGAAGGCCGACCGCCACTGAGCGAATTCCGGCCACGCCGGAGTTCCACGCAAGTCCGCAGACCCGCAGGGGCTGCGGACTTTTTGCATCCCCTCACGGGCACGAGGCACCACTCCCCCACGTCGCGCTCGACCAGCGCATCACCACGGGGACATGCCACGGCTGCCGGGCCCGGCCGTGGAGCCCATGGGCAGCGATCGGCAACGTTTTCCAGAGGGTACGACGATGCCTGCCACCGCCCTGCGCCCGGCTGTGCTGCCAGTGGGCGTGACACTGATATGGGTGGAAAATGTCTACTGAGATCGGTGGAAAATGTATAATGAAATCGGTGGAAAATGTATAATGCTCTACATATTCGCTGATCATAGGAGATTCAGGTGCAGGCTGTACGTCCGGAGAACTACCGCCCTCGAGCAATCGACCGGCGTATCGACCAACTACTGCGATCCTTCGGCGCTGTTGAAATCGCCGGGCCTAAATGGTGTGGAAAGACCTGGACCTCACTTGCACATGCCCACAGCGCCGACTCTCTGACTGACCCAGCAACTCTTCGAGCAGCTCAGACGTCTCCCGATCTCGTACTCTCTGGCAAGCATCCACACCTCATTGATGAGTGGCAAGAGGTGCCTCAGATCTGGGATATGGTTCGTTCTCGTATCGATTCCTCCGCGGGTACACGAGGTCAGTTCATCCTCACAGGGTCCTCCGCTCCTCACGATATCGAAACAATCAGGCACAGCGGTGCGGGGCGTATTGCGCGCGTTCACATGCGGCCTATGACCTCATACGAGGCCGGAGCAACTCCCGGCGGCGTGAGCCTCCACGGTCTTTTTGATGACAAGGGGATCACGTCGCAACGATACGACAGCTCGATCGATAGCATTGCACGTTGGTGCTGCCGAGGAGGATGGCCGTCGATTCTTGATCTTGATGACGAAGACGCGTTAGAAACTTCGGCACAGTACCTACGCAACCTCATTGAGGTAAATATGCCTCAACTACGCCGATCCCCAGACACTACGCGGTCGCTCTTACGCGCTCTCAGTATGAATCTTGCACAAGCTCCGACAATGAACACGCTGTCGAAGGATATGGGCAGTGAAGGAGAAGACAAGTCACGCCACACAATCAAGGCATACCTCGACGATCTCCGCGCCATGTACCTCCTTGAAGATGTGTCTGGTTGGGAGCCCGCAGCTCGAGGAAAGAAACGTGTGCGCATCAAACCCAAGCGCTACTTCGTCGATCCCTCGCTGCCTGCTGCCATGCTTGGTCTATCTCCCAGCAAATTGGTACGTGATACTCAAACTCTCGGCGGCTTGTTTGAGACTCTTGTCTGCCGCGATCTCCTCACGTTCATCGACACACTTCCTGGTGTCGGAAACTCCCTCGCTTATTACCGTGACGACAAAGGTCTCGAGGTCGACTTCATCATTGAACTCGCTGACGGGCGCTGGGGTGCGTTCGAGGTCAAACTATCGTCGATGGGAATTACTGATCGTGCCGTGGAACGCCTTCACAAGTTCCGTGCGCTCATGACCGGCAACCCTATGACCCAAACTTCCGAGCCTTCCTTCCTTGGTTTCATCGTGGGCCAAGGGGAGTTCGCCTACCAGCGCGACGACGGTCTACTCGTCCTCCCCTACGCGTGCATCGAACCCTGATGTTTCACGTGAAACATCTGCCCAACCACCGGCCCCATTACCCCGTATGGCCAGGAAAGTGGCACACTTGACCTATACGGTTCTATGTAACTTCATGCAAAGGATGGCATGCCTTGACTCAGCCTTCGACCAACGGCGGCACCCCGGCCTCGTCCGGGCGCACGCCCGCGCAGGGAAACCGCCTCGACCCCTGGTACGACGTCTACGCGGACCGCGCACACAACCTGCGCGCATCCGAGATTCGAGCTCTGTTCTCTGTCGTGTCGCGTCCCGAGGTCGTCTCCCTCGCTGGTGGCATGCCGAACCTCAAGGATCTGCCCCTCGATAAGCTCGCGGCATCCGCGGAGAAGCTGATCCGCAACCACGGCGCGCAGGCCATGCAGTACGGCAGCGGCCAGGGCTGGGAGGTCCTGCGCGAACGCATCACCGAGGTCATGGGCTACGACGGCATCGTCGGCGCCGACCCGGACGACGTCGTGGTGACGACGGGCAGCCAGCAGGCCCTCGACCTCGTCACGGAACTTTTCGTGAACCCCGGCGACGTCATCCTCGCGGAGGCCCCCTCCTACGTGGGCGCGCTGGGCGTGTTCCGCGCGCGCCAGGCGGACATCGTGCACGTTCCCATGGACGAGCACGGCATCATTCCCGAGGCCCTGGTGGAGACGATCCGCGACGTGCGAGCCTCGGGCCGCACGATCAAGTTCATCTACATCATCCCGAACTACCACAACCCCGCCGGCGTGACGCTCTCCGCCGAGCGCCGCCCGATCATCGCCGAGATCTGCCTGCGCGAGCACGTCCTGATCGTCGAAGACAACCCCTACGGCCTGCTCGGCTTCCACAACGATCCCCTGCCGGCCATCGCCTCGTACAGCCCCGAGGGCGTCGTCTACCTGGGTTCCTTCTCGAAGATGTTTGCTCCCGGCTTCCGCATCGGCTGGGCGTACGCGCCGCACGCGATCCGCGCGAAGCTGGTCCTGGCCCTCGAGTCCGCGATCCTGTGCCCGTCGATGGTGGGCCAGATGGCGATCGCCGATTACCTGAGCAACTACGACTGGTACGGCCAGGTGAAGTCCTTCCGCTCGATGTACGCGGAGCGCTGCCGCGCGATGCTGACCTCGCTCGAGGAGTACATGCCGTCGTGCACGTGGACGGTCCCCGACGGCGGCTTCTACACGTGGGTGACGCTGCCCGAGGGCCTCGATGCCAAGGCCATGCTGCCGCGCGCAGTGCGTGCCCAGGTCGCGTACGTGTCGGGCACGGCGTTCTTCTACGACGGTTCGGGCTCCAACCACCTGCGCCTGTCCTTCTGCTACCCCACTCCCGAGCAGATCCGCGAGGGCGTGCGCCGCCTCTCGACGGTCGTCAACGCGGAGAAGGAAATCGTCGACATGTTCGGTACGGCTTCGGGCAACGAGGCCGGGGCCGGGACCGATCGCTAAGAGTTACCTGAGGAGACACCCCCATGGCTACCAAAGTTCTGATCATCGCTGGCGGTCTGACGCATGAGCGTGATGTGTCGGTTCGTTCGGGCCGGCGCGTCGCGAATATTCTGACGCAGTTCGGCTACGACGTGCGTATCTCTGACGTCGACGCGTCTCTCGCGGACGCCATCTCGTCCTTCTCCCCCGACGTTGTGTGGCCGCTCGTGCATGGCTCGATCGGCGAGGATGGCTCTCTACAGTCCTTCCTCGAATCGCTCGGAATCCCCTTCGTGGGCTCGTCGTCGGTGCAGGCCATGCTCGCCTCCAACAAGCCCACGGCGAAGGCTCTGCTGGGCTCTGCGGGCCTCGCGACGCCCGGTTGGGTGACGCTTCCGCAGGCGATTTTCCGCCAGCTGGGCGCCTCTCACGTGCTGTCTGCACTCGAGGGTTCGGTGTCCTTCCCCGTCGTCATCAAGCCGACGGACGGCGGCTCTGCGCTCGGCATTTCGACCGCTCAGGACGCCAAGGCCCTGCGCCGTGCGATGGTGGACGCCTTCGCCTACGGACAGCGCCTGATGGTTGAGCAGCGCATTAACGGCCGCGACGTAGCCGTTTCCGTCGTCGATCTGTGGGACGGACCTGTGGCCCTTCCCCCGGTCGAGGTGTCCACGGACCGTGGCCGCTACGACTACGACGCCCGCTACACCACGGACGAAACCGAGTACTTTGTGCCCGCACGCCTTTCCGACGAGCTTCTCTCGGACCTGCAGGCCGCGGCCGTCGAGGCCCACACGACGCTGGGTCTGCGCGACCTGTCGCGCATGGACTTCGTGGTCGACGACGAGGGTACCTGCTGGTTCATCGACGCGAACGTCGCGCCCGGTATGACGGACACGTCGCTCCTCCCCCTGGCCGCTGACGCGCTCGAGGACTCCTCGTTCGCGCAGCTGTGCGCCGACATTGTGGACTTCGTGGCCGGCGGCCGCGACGTGCACAGCGTCGACTACGTCATCGAAGAGGAAGGCACCGGCGTCATCATCTCAGAGGACGCCGAGGCGACCGAGGAGTAATCGCCCATTCAACGCATTGTGGGCCCGGGAGAATGTTCCTCCCGGGCCCACATGTTTCACGTGAAACATCGTTCATGATGAATGCGCGAGGTCCGACTGGCGACTTTCATACGCGATGAAAGGTGCTCGCGATACCCCAGCATCGCTCAAACGGAGCAAAATTTCGTTCTCTGTACGCCTCTGTGTCGTTTTCGCGTTTCCGATGAAAACACAAATTCAGCGACACAGAGCCTCTCAGAGAAGGACTCCGAGCTCCTTCAAGCGCGTTGCGGCGTCCTCGACACCCTTCCAGACGATGCCCTGCACACCAAGGAGTTCAGCCGCGCGGACATTCTCGCGACGGTCATCGATAAAGACGACATCCTCGTGGGGAACATCGAGGCGCACGAGTACGTCACGGTAGATACCGCGTGACGGCTTGCAGATGCCGTAGTCGCACGAGAAGGCGAAGAAATCGAAGAGGCTTCCCCACTCGGAGCGACGAATCGCCTTCGCAATGGGATACGGTGCGTTGGACAGAATACCGAGGCGTACTGCCTGGCGCCGCAATTGACGCACAAGACCCAGTGCATCTTCGTTAGCCGTAGCCATTCGTGACGCATCAAGTGCAACAAGTTCTTTCAGAAGGGCACTGGAGGGCTCGGGCTGACCGCAATCTCCGGCGATACGGTCCCAAAATTCACGGTCGGACATGCCGGCGTCATACTCGCCGCGATGGGTCCACATCGCCTGATCAACGAGAGTCGTGAGACCGCGCGAACCATCACCGAACAACTCGGCAATAGCGTGCGGGTCCGGATGAGCATCCACGAGGACACCACCGACATCGAAAAGCACGGTGCGCGAACTGCCTTGGGCGTTCATGCCTTTCGCTCCTTCTGGTACTGCGAGGGCCCGACGACGGACCCTTTAAAGGTAGTTTAAGCGTTAATTCATTCGAAGATTAGCTCAGGAAATGTCGCGTACGGAACATACTGCGCGTGATCTGCGAAAAGAACTATGAAGTTAGATCAGTGAAGAATAAGGTCTGCAATTCGCTGAAGATCCTCGGATCCCGCGAATTCGATGACGATCCGGCCCTTCTTACGTCCCTCGGTGATGGTCACGCGCGTATCGTACGCGTCGGACAGTGCCGATACGACGCTCTCCCCCAGCTGCGACAGAGGACGCTGCTGGCGGGCGCGAGGACGTGGCGTCGCCTTCGCCTTGCCGAGACGAACAATCTCTTCGGTAGTACGCACAGAGAGACCCTCGGCTACAATACGCTCAGCCAGTCGCTCCATCTCTTCGGGCGTCGACAGAGACAGCAGCGCACGGGCGTGGCCGGCGGTGATGACCTGAGCGGCGACCTTCTTCTGGACTGACGGCGGGAGCTTGAGGAGGCGCAAGGTGTTAGCAATCTGCGGGCGCGAGCGGGCGATTCGCTTGGCGAGCTCTTCCTGAGTCGCACCGAAATCCGCCATGAGCTGCTGATATGCGCTCGCTTCTTCCAACGGGTTGAGCTGGGCCCGGTGGAGATTTTCCAGGAGCGCGTCGCGGAGCAGATCCCCGTCTTCGGTCTCCCGGATGATTGCCGGAATCGTGGTTTCGCCAGCGAGCTCGGAGGCGCGCAGGCGGCGCTCACCCATAATCAGTTCGTAGCGTGCTTCGGGTTTCTCGGCGAGGAACTCGGTGAGCTTCTCTGAACGACCCTTCGCGGGGATACTACGAACGACGACGGGCTGGAGAACGCCGACCTCCTTGATCGAGGCCGACAGTTCCTTCAGATCATCCTCATCAAAGACCTCTCGGGGCTGCTTTGTGTTGGGAACGATCAGATCGATCGCAATTTCAGCGAAGGATGCACCGGGCACCGGAAGAAGCTCGTGATCAACGGATGTTTCACGTGAAACATTCTGTTCTTCGCGCTTGTCTACTTCGTTCACGGAAGCGTCTTTCGCGGGCACACGAGCAGCCTTCTGGCGGGAATCTGAGCCATTGATTCCACCGCCGAGACCGCTGCGAGAGCCGGCGCCGCGCCGTCCACCGGCCGCATCAACGGACGGCATCGTCGGACGCTTCTTCTTTGACGAGGCAGTGCCACGCTTGGGCTGCAAAAGATCCTTCGCAGAACCTCCACGCTTGCCGGCGGAGCTACCTTCGGGGAAGAACACGTCCAGGGGACGGGAAGGCGCGGAAGGTGCGTTATGCGACGTCTGCTCACTTGCCTGAGGAATAAGAGCTCCAAGACCACGGCCGAGGCCGGTGTGCTTGCGAGCGCCCTTACGGCCCTCAGACTTCGGTGCTGCATCCGCCATTGCAATACTCCTTCAATTGCGTCGGTTCATTGTTTCACGTGAAACAATGGCATGCGCTCAGCTAGTAAGCGTCTTTGATCACTTTGTTGCACCAATGCTCACACACGGTGACTA
>CATYYP010000073.1 GCA_958415245.1 Schaalia odontolytica
GGGCCGCCATATGCTGGACGCTCGCGCCGCACAGAGCATCGGGGAGAACTAGAAGCGAACCGTCGTGTTCTCGGTGGCAGCTGTGCCGCTTCCGTCGACAACGACGACCGTCTGAGGGTCCACAGTGCCTCCGTCGCTCCGCCCCTCAGGCGTCAGGGTATAAACACCGGGGAAGAAGTAGTACTCCTGCCAGCTCCTCGACAGCGGCTCGACACCGGCGGAATCCCCACGCACAGAAAAACCAGGAACCCCTTCGCCCGTTACCGCCACGCGCACCAAAAGGCCATCGCGCAGGTACCATTCCGCGGGATTGTCCTTCGTTGGTTTCCTGTGATAGACGAGGAATTCGTGCGTCAAGCGTTCACCGTTCACGCTCATCGTCGCCTCGACCCTCGCGAACTTTCCAACGTGCCACCTGCTGGTCTTACTCTCCACCGATTCGACGACGATGCGGGAGTCGGACGCGGACAGCACGGCGTTCGTCAGGAAGCGCTTCTCGCGGTCCGATAGCGTTATCGACTGCATCCCGAGCGCCGATTCGGCGTCGCCGTCGGCAAGGTACGTCAGGTATTGGCGCACAGCATCCTCGGGATTCGTCCGAGGCATATCCATCAGGTGAACGATGCCGAACACGATCACGCCGATAATGATGGCGGCGATTACTCGAACCTTGGCATCAGCCTTGCGTTGCTGTTGCGTAATCACGGGCGGCGGAGCCGACGACCACCCTCCGACGGGCGTCCCTTCGACTCCCACACGACGTGCACACATGCTGCTTCCCAGTGAGGCGAGATGCTGACCGGCGTCAGGCGTCGACGTCGGTCTGCGCATCGACGACAGGCAAGGCCTTCGTCGGCGGCACGCAGGCGTCACCCTGCAGCGCAGGCAGGGACAGTCCGGCGGTCGCCGGAATCTCCTCCGACGACTCCGCGAGCTTGCGCGCCACGCGCGACATCGGTCGAGACGAGGCCGGGGTGCCCTCAGTCAACGCGGTCATCCTGATGTACTCCAATCGTTGGTCGTCACGCCGCTTCACTTCCCCGTCTACAAACAAAGACTCCAGCGGCCCACATCACACTAGTCTACGGAATCTGCCGAGAAATGATCCCACGCCCCGCGCAGGACCCCCCCATCCATCATCGCCTGCGGTTCTTCCTCAGCCTGGCATGCTCGCACCGCGCCGACAACGCGGAAGCCTTCGGGCAGCTGCGCATCCGGCGGAAAAACGGCGATCATTCCGTGTTCCTCTCCCCCTTGCAGGACCCACCGCACGGGATCGACCGCGCAGAGGCGGGCGGCGGGAGCCAGCTGGCTCGCCTCCGCCTCGATGGCGTCTCGATCGAACTCAATGACGACACCCGAGGCCTTGGCAATGCGCGCCGCGTCAGTTGCGGGCCCGTCCGACAGGTCCATCATGGCGCGAGCGCCCGCAGCCGCAGCGGCCACGCCGGAGCCGAGCGGAGGCCTCGGCGCACGGTACGTCTCAATGAAGGGTGCCAGATCGCCCAGCTGCTCAACTCCTCGCGACGAGGGATCGACGTACCCACCTTCCAGGAGATCGAGGCCGGCGTAGGAGTATCCGAGGGTGCCGCTGACGGCCACCACGTCACCGGGGCGCGCGCCGTCACGGCGCACCACCGGGCCCGGGCAATAGCCGAAAGCCGTGATCGAAATGACGAGCTTCTCCCCCGCGCTCAGATCGCCGCCGACCACACCAGCTCCAACCTCGCGCGCGCGGTCCCCCAGGCCTCGGACAACGTCCAGGAAAACGTCCGCATCCATGTCGCGCGGCGCCACGACCGAAGCGACGAGCGCCGAGGGACGTCCTCCCATCGCATCGATATCCGCGAGGTTTTGAGCGGCAACGCGGGCACCGACCTCGTAACCGGTCGACCACGACAGGTGGAAATGCTGGTCCTCCACCATGACGTCCGTCGTCACGATGAACGATCCTTCGGGAGCCGCGACCTGGGCACAGTCGTCACCAATGCCGATCATCGTGCGCTCTCCGCGCGGGAAAGACTCGCGGAAATGAGACACCAACTGTGCCTCGGACAGCTCAGCTAACTTCATAGGAACCAGACTAGTCGCGCGCGCAGCACCGCGCCGCAAAGCCGCCTCAGTTCTCCATGCCTCGCACGGTCTGGGAGGCAAAGAGGCAGGTCGCGGCTGCGCTGGCAACGTTCAAGGATTCCGCGTCCCCCGTCATGGGAATGGACACGAGGGCGTCGCACAGGCGCATCTCGTCACCCGACAGGCCCCATGCTTCGTTGCCGAACACCCACGCGTGCGATTGGGACAGACGCGAGCGCGCCGACACTCCCTGCACGAGGAGGTCGGAGAGGCTGAGCGAACCGGCACCACCGCTGGTGCCCAGCAGGGCCGCGCTGCGACCGTGAATGAGAGCGCGGGCGTCGGCAAAGGACGGGACCACGCACACGGGAATGTGGAAGACCGAGCCGGCGCTCGAGCGCACGACCTTCGGGCTCGCGGCATCCACCGTGCCCGCCACGGCCACGACACCGACCGCGCCGAACGCGTCAGCAGTACGGATGATCGTGCCGACGTTGCCGGGGTCACGCCCCTGAGCAAGCACGACGATCGTCTCGCCAACGCTCGGCTCAGGCAGTTCGCGCGACAGCGCCTCTAGGGAGGCGACCGCGCAGATGCCCTGCGAGTCCCCCGACAGGGCCGCCGAGACCTCGGTTGTCACCGGGTGCACCCAGCGCGTGGCGCGCCGGGCGACGTCCACGACGTCCGCGTGCGTCTCCCACACATCCTCGCGAACATACACGTCGCGCACCGCACCCGGTCGGTGCAGGGCTAGTTCACGCACAGCCTGAGGCCCCTCAACGAGCATAAGGCCCGAGCGTGAACGCGCCGAGCGCCCGACCAGACCCGACACCCTGCGCACGCGATCGGCGCGGGGATTATCGAGAACGGTCAGGCGCTCGGCGGAAAAGCTCACCTATCAGGCCTTGGGGGCGTTGATGTCGGCGGGCAGCGCGTCCTTGGCGACCTTCACCAGGGCGTTGAACGCGTTGATGTCGTTGACGGCCAGCTCGGCCAGCATGCGACGGTCGACCTCGACGCCAGCCAGGTTCAGGCCCTGGATGAGGCGGTTGTAGGTCAGGCCCTGGGCGCGGGAAGCAGCGTTGATGCGCTGGATCCACAGACGACGGAAGTCGCCCTTCTTGGCCTTGCGGTCGCGGTAGGAGTAGACGAAGGAGTGAGTGACCTGCTCCTTGGCCTTGCGGTACATGCGCGAGCGCTGGCCGCGGTAGCCGGAGGCCTGCTCGAGTACGGTACGACGCTTCTTCTTGGCGTTGACAGAACGCTTAACACGTGCCATTTTCTACTGTTCTCCTCTAACTCGAGCTCACTTGCCCAGCAGACGCTTGACGCGCTTGACGTCAGCGGTCTCCAGGACCTGATCGGTCGCCAGACGACGGGTCTTACGGCTGGACTTGTGCTCCAGCAGGTGGCGGGCGCCGGCCTGCTCGCGCATGATCTTGCCCGAGCCGGTCGTGCGGAAGCGCTTCTTAGCACCGGAATGAGTCTTGTTCTTCGGCATTTCTATTCCTTCGTTGTGAGGCGATGGGTATCGCCGTCAGTCCTGTTCGTCAGCCTTGTCGGCTGCCACTCGGGCCTGGTCCTTGCTGGCGCGCTCCGCGCGCTTGCCCCGGCGCTCAGCGCGCTCGGCCTCGCGGCGCTTGCGCTGCTCAGTCAGGGCGTCAGCCTTGCGCTTGGTGGGGGCCAGCACCATCGTCATGTTGCGCCCGTCCTGACGGGGCATCGACTCGACGGTGGCAAGGTCACCAATCTCCTCGGCGAGGCGCTGCAGGAGGCGAACGCCAGCCTCGGGGCGAGACTGCTCTCGACCGCGGAACATGATCATGACCTTGACCTTGTCGCCGGCGGACAGGAAGCGCTCAACGTGGCCCTTCTTGACGCCGAAGTCGTGATCGTCGATCTTCAGTCGGAAGCGGATTTCCTTCAGCTGCGTGTTCGCCTGGTTGCGGCGAGCATCGCGGGCCTTCTGGGCGGCTTCGTACTTGTACTTGCCGTAATCCATGAGCTTTGCGACGGGCGGCTTAGCGTTCGGCGCAACCTCAACCAGGTCAAGTCCGGCCTCTTCGGCCAGACGCAGCGCGTCCTCAACTCGGACGACGCCGACCTGTTCACCTCCGGGTCCCACGAGGCGAACCTCGGGGACTCGAATACGCTCATTGATGCGAGTCTCGCTGATGAGCGGCTCCTTCCACAGAATCCTTATGCGTGTAACGAAAAGCCTCCGTTACGCGACGCGCACGGAGGCTTCCATAGGTCAACACACACGGGTGTTGACCGTCGTACCCGATCCCCTGCGCGGCGCCCCTGATGGGCGGCATCCTCTCTGTCGAGAGGCGGGTATCCAGGTGGGATTTCTCCGCTTGCGTTCCGGGCTTTCGCCCAGACGGTCGTATTAACGATACCAGAAACAGCACAAGAGCGCCAGATCAGCAATCATTGCGCGCCTCACGCTGTACTGGGAGTCCTCGATGCTAATTCAGCGCAGCACGGGCGCGATCTCAACCCGGTCGGCCGCAGCGATAAGGCGGGGGTTGGACCCCACGGCGTTCAGGGCGGCCGACAGGCTTTCTTTCATTACCGAGGCATCCTCCGCCTGCGCAAATCGCTCGCGGTCCACGGACACGAGGACGCGCGTGAGGCCGTCGCCCGCGTAGGCAATCTCAACATCGACGATAGCCGGGCACGCCGCGGAGGCCTCGGCGAGCAGGAGCTCGCGCAGGGCCTCGTCGCGCCAGGCGGGCAGCCACTCATCCCCCTGCGCGAGCGCAGCCACGGCGGGGCGTGGCAGCAGCACCGCATCGGTACCCGGGTTGACGACGATGCGCCCGCCCGTCTCCACGAGGGCAGTGAGCCCGATCGTGCGGAAGTCCAGGGCCATCGGCCGGTCACCGGGGCGGTGAGCGGACAGTGCCTGCGCCGACGAATAGATGGCGAGCGCCTCCCCCGCAGGAGTCTGCGCGCGCACGAAGTCGATCGGGTTGTGTCCGTTTTCGCCGGCATGAACACCCGTCACGCGCGGGTCTGGTTCGACGTCAATGGGAACGATCACGCGTTCAAAGACGAGAGCATCGACGAGCGCCTCAAGCCTGGCCGCCCCCGCGTCACTCCCCTGCCCCAGCGCGAGCGCCCGGGCGGTCCGGGGAAGCCCCTGACCAACGTCTGCACGGTCGTGGCTCATCATCGACAGGCGCTGCGCCAGTCGGTTCTTCTGTTCCTCGGTGAGAGAAGGTGGCGTAGGAGTCATGAGCGTTCCTCGTATCCGGCAACGTCCAGCGCATCGGCCAGAGTGAATGCGCCCTGGTACAGGGCTTTTCCGACGATCGCACCCTCGATGCCGAGGGCGCGCAAGGCTTCGATGTCAGCCAGGGAGTTAACCCCACCCGAGGCGATGATACGTGCGGGGGTCTCGTCCGCGACGCGGGCCAGCAGGTCTCGATTGGAACCGTTCATCTGACCGTCACGAGTCACGTCGGTGACAACCAGCCGGGCCACACCCGCCTCGTTCAGGACGCGCAGGGCTTCCCAGACGTTGCCGCCCTCGCCACTGCCGCCGCGCGCGGCCAGGCGATCGCCGCGCACGTCCAGGCACACGGCGACGCGCTCACCGAAAGTGTCAACGGCCTCGCACACGGCGTCGATGTCCTCAAGGGCTTGCGTCGCAATATTGACGCGCTCGGGGCCCATCGCCAGCCCAGCCTCGATAGCCGCTCGGCTCGTAATGCCTCCCGACAACTCGACACGCACGGGAACCTCACGGATCACCCGGGCAAGCAGCTCAGAGTTCTCGCCGCGACCGAACGCCAGATCCAGGTCCACGAGGTGCACCCAACGAGCCCCGGCCTCGTCAAAAGAACGGGCGACATCGATCGGGCTACCCCAGGACCCCTCGTCGATCGATCCGGAGGACAGACGCACGGCCTGCCCGCCCGTCACGTCGATCGCGGGCAGCAGTTCGAGGATCGTCATGATTGCTTGCGTCGCAGCCAACCGAAGGGGCCGCCGCCCTGACAGCTGCCGTCGGCAGCCACGGAATCCTTGTAGTCGGCGGGGGTCGTACGACCCAGCAGGAGATCCTCCGTCGCCGCGGGCATCGCACCCAGCAGCAGGCCCGCGGGAATCGTCTCCTCGGGTTCGCCGCTCACGTAGCGCTGGGCGGAGATACGGCCCGAGACGCCCGGCTCCACGCCGTCCCCCTCGACGAGCCAGCTCATGAGCGCGACAGCCCCGTACTTCGACAGGTTTGAGACGGCGCGAGCAACGCGATCCACCGCGTCGGGCATCGGACGTTGGCCGGTCAGCAGAGCGTCGAGCTCCTCCTCGTCGGTCGGCGTCGTCTCCACGCGCAGCCACACAGCGGTCCACGGCTTGAGACGCACGATCGACTCACGCACACCCGTCAAAGCGAGCAACGAGTGCAACGCCTCCGGGTAGGAAATCGGGGCGAGCACGAGGGCAACCGACAGGCGGCCACCCTCCAGGTGCAGGGACTCGTCAACGGGAGTGTCGTCCGGATCAAGGGACGGCAGAGAATCGCCCGCGGCGGGCGTCGATCCCAGCGATGCAACCAGCGACTGGAACTCCGCGTCGATATCGTCGTTGTGAGCGCTCACCGCTCCTCCTTATACTGTGTGTCTCTACCCAAGGATACTGTTCATCCACGCCCTCGCGCGTGATGCGCTCTCCACCAGCGAAAGGATTCACCATGAGCACACCGACGATCCCCGTGCGCGGGGAGATCAAGCTCGGCCAATTCGTCAAGCTCGCCTCCCTCGCGGAGGACGGCGCGCAGGCCCGCGAACTCATCCAGGCCGGCGACGTGACCGTCAACGGCGAGGTAGAGACGCGCCGCGGCCATCACCTGAGCGCCGGCGACCTCGTCGAGGTCGACGCCCCCTGGGGCAAGGCCTCCGCGATCGTCGGATCCGCCTCCTAAGCACGCCCATCGACGACGCGAGCCGAGCCCGGCTCGCATCATATTAGGACGAGGTGACGACACCGCCCGCACCGACGACTGCCTTGATATGACTGAAGAAGGCGCTCGTCTGCTCAACGCGCAGCTTCGGATCCAGCTCGACGACCGTCGTGCGCCCCGGCTCCGTCAGGTGCAGACGCACCGGGGAGCCGCCGGGATAAGACTCGAGGACGCCGCGCAGGTCGGTGAGCAGCTCGGGCGTGCAACGCGCGGCCGGCAGGCGCAGGTCGAGAGGCAGGTCCGCCCCACCCGACAGATCCAGGAGGGTCATCGACTGGCCGTAGATGGTCATGCCCTCCTCACGCACATTCACCTTGCCCTCAATCTGGACGATGATGTCCTGCGCGAGGTAGGTCTGAATCGACTCGTAGGAGCGCGGGAAGAAGAGCACATCCACCGAACCCGACAGGTCCTCGATTGTCGCGATCGCCCACGCGTTGCCCTGCTTCGTCACCTTCGTCGTGACGCCCGAAATGAGGCCCGCGATCTTCACGATACGGTCCGCCATCGCCCCGTCCGAGCCGACGACCTGCGCGATCTCGTAGTCCTGGTGGCGAGCCAGCGCCGCCTCCACGCCGCGCAGCGGGTGGTCGGAGACGTAGAGGCCCAGCATCTCGCGCTCGGCCGCCAGCTTGGTCTTGCGGTCGAACTCAGGCAGGTCCGGGATGTCGATCGTCAGGCCAGAGCCCGTATCCTCGTCCTCCCCCAGAGCGCCGAACAGGTCGAACTGTCCGATCGCCTCATTGCGCTTGACGTCGATGATCGCGTCCACGGCCTCGTCGCAGCGCGCGAGGAGGGCACGGCGCGTGTGCCCCATCGAGTCGAAAGCGCCGGCACGGATGAGGGACTGGATCGTGCGCTTGTTGCACACCACCTGAGGCACCTTGTCCAGGAAGTCCTGGAACGAGGCGAAACGCCCCTTCT
>CATYYP010000074.1 GCA_958415245.1 Schaalia odontolytica
CGGGCTTCGAGACGACACACCGAACAGCGACCAGGCATCACTGGTGTGGAGGGCACCGGAGGGACCGGAGGGCCTGGCAGCGGCGCCCACGGGGCCTGCGGGGCCTGGCCGGGCTTCGAGACGACACACCGAGCGAAGCTCGCGGCGCGGACGGCTCGCGGGCGGGCCGCCGCCCACGGGCGCACCAAGCAGCCCGGCCTAACAAAGCACACGGAACGCCCGGAACACCAGCGGCGCCACAAGCAACACCGCCAAAACGGAAAGCCTACAGCCCCAGGAACGCCTTGATCGCTGGCATTTCGCGCACGGCCTGCACCAGGCCGGCACGGTAGGTCGCTTCCAGGCGCTCGCGCCGCGACTCAGTGTTGTTGATCCACAGGTTGTCGGGGGCAAACACGTAGGCCTGGCCTCGTTCCTCGAGCTCGAAGAGGAGGCGGCGTCCCGCGTTGTAGCGGTCGGGGCGCCGGGCCACGCCCTCGAACACGGAGGGGAACTGGCGGTAGGCGGTGCGCAGGAGGGCGCCGACGCTGGCGGGCATAGGGCCCTTGACGTAGTCGCGGGGGCGAGTGAGGACGACGAGGAGTTTTCGGTAGCCCTCGCGCAGGGGCTGGTCGAAGGGCAGGCCGCCGTTGGGGCCGAGCGCACCATCGACATAGGTGTCGCCGTCGATCTCGACGGGAGGCATGAGGATCGGCAGCGTGGAGGACGCACGGATGATGGGTCCGAGCGTGTCCAGGGTGCTCATTTCTTCCTTGGAGAACCAGCGGACCTGCCCGCGCGACGCGTTGAAGGTGGCGACGCGCGTGGTCGCCGGGTTCGCCAGGAACGCATCCATGTTGAAGGGCAGGGCGCCGTCGGGGTAGCAGATCTGCTGGTAGATGTACTCGGCGTTGAAGTAGCCGTGGCCCTTGCGGAAGTGCTTGAGTCCGCCGAATTCGGGGTCCTCGACGAGGTCGACGAAGGTGTCGTGGGAACGCTGCGCGTCGCGGGAGGTGAAGTTGCACAGGTGGCTGGACCCCGCGGAAACCCCGGAAATATGGGGGAAGTTGATGCCTTCGGCGATGAGTCGGCTCACGAGCGCGGCCGTGTAGGCGTTGCGCATGCCGCCGCCTTCGAAGACGAGGGCGGTGTCGTCGATGGTGACCATCGTGGCGATGGATTCTTCGGGGGTCGGGTAGTGCTCTGGCGTTTCCTTCACGTTTCGACCCTACCGCCGTGCCTCGAACCTACGCGCGCGTATGCCCGGTGAAGACCACGTAGTGGTAGAAGAAGAATCGGAACGCGGTACCCAGGGCGAAGCCGACGACGTAGACGGCGATGTTGTCGGCCAGCGCCGAGGTGTACCCCAGGATGTGGTGGGTGAACAGCAGGCAGAACTGGGAGATGCCGATACCGCAGGCATTGGCGAAGAAGAAGAGGAAGGCCTCGCGCGTGGCGTTGTCCCGCGTGCGGCCGCGGTAGGTCCACAGGCGGTTGGCGATCCACGAGTACAGGGTCGCGGTTGCGGCGGCGATGAATTGCGCGGTGTTGGGGTGTCCGGCGAGGAAGCCGAGCGGCCCGTGCTGGAGCAGGTTGAACAGTCCGGCGTCGACGATGTAGGCGGTGGCTCCGACCATGCCGAATTGGATGAATTCGCGCACCCAGGCGAGGAGTCGCTGCGTGAGGTTCAGGGACGAGGCCGGGGCCGCTCCCCCGTCAACCTGTCCTCGGGTCTGGGGCTGGGTAGGGGGCGCGGACGGGTCCGCGAGCGCCGCGGGTTCGAGCGTGGCAGCGGATCCGCGCGAGGGAGCTTGTTCGTCATTCACTCGTATAGTCTCGCACGGTCGCGCCGCTGTTTCGTGGATCCTCATCAGTTGGCCCACCTCTAAGATGGTCCACATGACTGACACAACCACGCGTGAGGCGGCCAATGCCTCGTCGATGAACACTCCCCCGGTTGCCCCGAAGCGTTACGGGTACCGGGTGCGCGACCAGTTTGGGCAGCATTTTGATGACCCGTGGGATTGGTTGCGTGACGGCGAAGACCCCGAGGTCAGGGCGCATTTGGAGGCAGAGAACGCGTGGGCGGACACGGTGACGGCGCCGACGCGCGAGGCGGCCGCGCGCCTCGTGGAGGAGGTCAAGGCTTCCACGGCGCTCACCGACGTGACAGTTCCGATCCGCGAGGGCGAGTTCTGGTATTTCCGGCGTTTCGCGGAGGGCCAGTCGTACGCGACGCATCATCGCGCGCCGGTGGAGCGCGACGAGGCAGGTGCCCCGATCCCGCTCGTCCCCGAACCGGGCGTGCCCACGCAGGGCGAGGAGCTCCTCGTCGATGAGAACGAGTGGGCGCACGGGCAGGAGTTTTTCCGCCTGGCGGACATGTACCCGTCCCCGGATGGGCGGCTGATCGCGTGGGCGCGGGACACGAGCGGGGATGAGCGCTACACGTGGGTCGTGCAGGAGGCGTCGGGCCGCGTCATCGACGAGGCCGTGGTGGACGCCGGGTACGGCTTCGCGTGGGCGGATGATTCCACTTCCTTTATCTACATGGGCGTGGACGACGCGTGGCGCGCGTGCGACGTGTGGCTGCACCGCGTGGGCACGCCCCGCGAGGCCGACGAGCTGCTGCTGGTCGAGCCGGACGAGGGCTTCGAGATGGGGTTCGCGCCCTCGGGTTTCCCGGGGCACGTCGTCATTCATGCCTCGTCGGCGACGGCGGGCCGTGCGTGGCTGTGGCTGCCCGCCCACCCATCCGTGCGCCCGCTGCCACTCATGCCGGTGCGCCCGCGCACGCTGGTGTCGGCGGATTCGGCGGGGGATCGCCTGTTCATCGTGCATACGGGGCTGACGCAGGAGGGCTCGCTCGCGCAGGCGATGCTGCCCGAAGGGGGTTCGCCCGAGGCCTTGGCGCGCCTCGGTGTCGCCTCCTCCCCCGCGTACAGTCGCCAAGCGCTGGCGGATCGCACGCCGGGCACTCCCCTGCCGGAGGACGAGCCCGCGCCCCTCACGCCGTTTGAGTCCTGGGAGCCGCTGCGCAGCCCCGGCCCCGGCGAGCGCATCACCGACGTCGAGGCTCACGCGGACTACGTGGCGCTCTCGCTTCGTTCGGGCTCTCTGACGCAGGTTGACGTGTGGGATCGCCGCGAGCGCACGCCCGCGTGGAGGCGCGTAAAGGTGGACGCCCCGGTGCGTACGATCGCGACCGTGCCGACCCCGTGGGAGGATCCGCTGCGCGTGGAGTTCCAGTCGCAGACCGTGCCCCCGACGGTCGCCGAGGTTTCCCTGCCCGCCTCCGCCCCGGCCTCGTCCCCCGAGGACACAAGCAAGACCGCGGCGCTGAGCGTGCGAACCCTGCGCACCCGCGAGGCGCCCGGCTGGGACCCCGCCGAGTACGTTGAGGAGCGCGTGTGGGTGCTCGCGCGCGACGGCGCGACCCGCATCCCCGTCACCCTCATCCACCATCGCGACGCGCGTCCGGACGGCACGCACGCGGGCTGGCAGATCGGGTACGGCTCGTACGAGGTCAGCTACGACCCCGAGTTCGAGAACCTGCGTCTGCCGATCCTCCGCCGCGTCGTCTACGCGATCGCGCACGTGCGCGGCGGCGGCGAGATGGGCCGCGCCTGGTACGAGGACGGCAAGGAGCTGGTCAAGGAGCACACCTTCACGGACTTCATCGACGTGGCCGACTGGCTGGTCGACTCCGGGTGGGTGGCGCCCGGCCGCCTCGTCGCGGAGGGCCGCAGCGCCGGAGGCCTGCTCATGGGCGCGGTCACCAACGCCGCCCCCGACCGCTTCCGCGCGATCCTGGCGGGCGTGCCCTTCGTGGATGCGCTCTCGACGATCCTGGACCCGACCCTGCCGCTCACCGTCGGCGAATGGGAGGAGTGGGGCAATCCGCTCACCTCGCGCGCCGTGTTCGACGCGATGAGCCGCTACACGCCCTACGAGAACGTGCCCGACGGCGCTCTCCTGCCCGCGATCATGGCGACGACGTCGGTCAACGACACGCGCGTCGAGTTCGTCGAGCCCACCAAGTGGGTGCAGCGCCTGCGCGAGGCCACCGGCCAGGTTCCCTCCATAGACGAGGCCGGGGGGTCTGCGCCCACGCGCGACCCGCTCGAGCGTCCGATCATCCTGCGCACCGAGATGGTCGCCGGGCACGCCGGCCCCTCCGGGCGCGAGGGCCGGTGGGCGGCGCGCTGCGAGGAGTTCGCCTTCGCGCTGGGCCAGGTGGGCGTCACGGTGTAACAGGTGGGGGCGGTCTTCGTTGGAAGACCGCCCCTCTCGCGTTGCGTCACTGTGCCGCGCGGGTGCACGCGTTACTGCGCGCCGCCATCCCATCCCGGGCGCAGGGCGAAGGACTGAATATCCAAGGCACCCGAGATATAGCCTTCGTTGAGGTAATAAGCCAGGTCACGGGTCGTGAAGATGTCACGCCACTCGCCGCCTTCCCAGGGCCTGTACGAGAGGGTCACGACGCGGTCAGCGCGGCGGTCCTTGAGCGCGTAGACACCGGTCTCGGTCACCTGGAAGGTCGCCAAGTATCCGTCCGGCCCATACGTCGACCTCTCCAGAGAGAACAGGTGACGCCCCCTGCCGCTCGTCGTATCGACGGCGAAGGCATCCCCACCACTCGACACGAACCTGTACTCGGTGCCCACACGAATCGCTTTACTACCGGAAACACCCAGGTCTTCACCCAGCTCGATAGCGTTCCCATCCTCATCGACCACGGGAATAATCGTGCGCTGCCCCGACGACAGGTCCCACCGCTGGAGAACAAACCATTCCCGCTCGTCATCCTTCTGCGCACTGGGCACCGTGATGACATCACCTTCGCAGTCGAACATGCGCTGTCGCGACGACAAGCCGTCGATCATCGGCGCGACCGCGAGAACTGGAGGAGTGTCACCATCATGGTCAGTGAGCTGAACGACCACCATCAGAGCCTCCGGAACACTGCCACCCGACTGGGCAGCGTAAGCCTCGAAAGCCGCCGACCTAATACTCTCGGAACGCTCGGTGTCAGTGATCGCCAAGATCCGCGACCCACACTGACCGACGGTCCCCCGTACCCCAGTATTTTCGACACTCGACGTGGTTCCATCGGGGTGCACAGAGTCAACCCGATACCCCGTGTACTCCTCTTTCACGACTGCGAGCGCTCCACTGGAAAGCTCGTAGCGCTGAACGTCGTATCTGCCCCAGAATTTGTCTTTAATGACGCTCGTTCCCGCATCCGTCGTCACGTAGTCCCAGCTCGGCGAACCGTAGAAGACGCCACGCTCACTCCACAGCACGTCTCCGCCGTCTATCTCGTCGACGGATGCCACCTGGCCTCGCCCCTGCGCGTCGAGGAGCACAATCCAGCCGTCGTAGTACGGTTTATCCTCAGCCACCGTCGTCCAGCCGCGCCCGAGCCTCAGCGCGATCACCGCATCGTTCGTCGCGAGGAAACCGACCGGCTTTCGGGTTAATTTCCCGTGAAAAACGCAGCTCCACGCCAGCGCGGCAACCGAGAGCACGACGACGAGAAGCACCCATCGGCGGGCGTGCCTCGACTTCTTCGAACGACCGTTCTCTTGTTCGTCAGCAGCCGTCTCACAAAGCTCGTCGAGGCGTTCCCCCATGCGTATCTTCCCTCTCCTCGCGGCAGCGGGCGCTTCCACGCCCACCCCCTGAGTCTAGGGCACGAGCCGAGGCGGCCCCGGCCTCGTCCCATCGACTCAACAGACGGAGCCACATCCCAAGAGGCGCGCGGCCCACAACGACAGACGACGTTACTGCGCGCCACCGTCCCAACCCGGGCGCAGAGAGAACGACTGAATCCTTCGCCAGTGGCCCGACGACATGAAACCGCCTTCCAACCAGACGTAGTCTGCCAGCTTGTCCATTGTGATGACATCCCGGTATGCTCCCCCATCCCACGGCCGGTAAGAGAGGGTGACATTGTGATCCTCCCGGCGGCCCTCGAGCGCGTATACGCCCGTCTCACTCACCTGGTACACCATTCGCTGGTTGATTCGTGTACCGGAATAAGAGAACAGGTAGCGACCTCGACCGCTCCTCAGGTCCACTGCAAACGCATCCCCGCCTTCACTGATGAACCGGTACTCATCACCGACCTGGATCCCCTCGTAGCCGAAAATGCTGCGGTCCCTGTTCACTTCGATGGGATTTTCCTGCTCGTCGACCACGGGAATAATCGTGCGCTCCCCAGTCGCCAGATCCCAGCGCTCGAGAACCATCGTTCCCGTCTCTCCACCATCTGCCGTCACACGAACGACTCGAGAGTCACCCGTTTGGACGCTCGGCATCGTGATCACGTCCCCCTCACAGGCGAACTCTCTCTGTCCCGACACCAAACCGTCGATCATTGGCGCGACACCAAGGAGTCGAGGAGTATCACCATCGCGATCATTCAACTGAATGACAACAGACAGCTCCTCCGGCTGCTCGCCATCGCCTCCCGATTGTGCGGCGTAAGCCTCAAAGGCCTCGGACTTCATGCGCGAAAGCTGATCCGTGTCAACGATCGACAGGATCCGATCCCCGCACTGCCCCACGTCCCCGCGCGTTCCGGGAGTTGACACACTCGTCACGCTTCCATCAAGTTCGATCGTATCGACCCGATAACCCAAGTCCATCTCGTACGAAACCACGATGAATCGACCATCCGACAACTCATAACGCTGGACGTTCGAGGCCCGCCAGTCCTTAATTTCTTGGCTACTCGTTCCTTTTTCTTTCGTATTGTACTCCCATTGGTAGGCACCGAATGAGATACCGCGATCAGACCACAGGATCCTACCTTCCCACTGGTTGTCGATACGCACGATTTCCTGCTCCCCGTGCACGTCAACAAGTGCGACCAAGTTGTCCTGAATTGGGGATTCAAGGCCCGACTGTGATTGTGCTTCACCCAGCTGCACAGCAATGACGGCATCCCCGATGGCCAGTTCGCTGGTCGGCGTCACCGGCAGGGAAGCCTTCGGAGCGCAACTCCACGCGAGCAGCGCAATCGGGAGAGCGAGCGTCAGGAACGCCCATCGCCGGGAACGCTTCGGTTTCTCCGGGCGACCATGCTCCTGCTCGTCGGCACCAGTCTCGTGCTGCTCATCGTTGCGTACACTCATGGTCGTCTCCGTCCTCGTCTGCGCGGCAGCGGGCGCGGCCACGCCCATCCTCAGAGTCTAGGGCACGAGCCGAGGTGGCCCCGGCCTCGTCCCCCTTCCGATCAGGCAAGCGCGATGCCGATAGGATGAGGGCATGACGATTACGGCGGCGGCAGACGGTTCTTCCCTCGGCAATCCCGGGCCCGCGGGGTGGGCCTGGTACGTGGACGAGGACACGTGGGACGCGGGCGGCTGGCCGCAGGGCACCAACAACCTCGGTGAGCTGACCGCTATTCTGCGTCTGCTCGAGGCCACGGCCGAGACCGGCGAAGAGCTGCACATCCTCGCCGACTCGCAGTACGCGATCAACGTCGTATCGAAGTGGCGACTCGGCTGGAAGAAGCGCGGCTGGACAAAGGCCGATAAGAAGCCCATTAAGAACCTGGAGCTCATTCAGGAGATCGACCGTGCCATGGAGGGGCGCCGCGTCACCTTCGAGTGGGTCAAGGGCCACGCGGGTCACCACATGAACGAGCGCGCCGACGACCTCGCGCGCGCATGCGCCGAGGCCTACCAGGCGGGGCGCACGCCTGAGCCGGGCCCCGGGTTCGGGGGCGGCACGTCGCGCGGCAGCGCGTCGGCGGATCGGGCGTCCTCGAATCAGCCGTCCGGGGGTGCTGCTGCGCCAGCGTCCGTCGAGCAGCACGACGAGGCCACCACATCGACATTCCGTTCTCATCCCAGCGTTTTCTCCGCGCCCACAGAGGCTCGCGAACCCGCGGAGGCGGCCCTGGCCTCGTCCGTGAGTGAACCCGCGATCACCACGGAGGACGCGGTCGCCCGCGAGCGCGAGTTCATC
>CATYYP010000075.1 GCA_958415245.1 Schaalia odontolytica
ACGAGGATACCGGCTGCACCCGCATCAATGTGGTCACGCAACACCAACATGATCTGGTCGCTGGTGTGCGAGTCCAGCGCGCCCGTCGGCTCATCCGCAAGAATGACCGAGCGGTTACCCACGAGGCCTCGGGCGATCGCGATGCGCTGACGCTGACCGCCCGAAAGACGCTCGGGGAAGCGATCCGCGAGCTCGGCGACGCCGACCTCTTCGAGGGCAGCCATGGCGGCCTCGCGAACCTTCGACGGGCTGACCCCGTCCAGTTGCAGCGGCATCTCAACGTTTTCGAGGGCCGACAGGGACGGGATCAGGTTGTAGTCCTGGAAGACGTAACCGATGGAACGGCGACGCACCTCAGCACGGTGAGCCGCATCCATCGTGGCCATATCGACGCCGTTGATGAAGACACTTCCGTGCGTCGGACGCTCCAGTCCGCCAGCGATCGACAGCAGGGTCGACTTGCCGGATCCAGAGGGGCCCATAACAGCGAGAAGCTCGCCGGGGGCGACCTCAAGGTCGATCCCGTCGAGCGCTCTCACTCGGACGCCGTCGGCGCCGAACTCATGTCCGACACCCGCCATCCTGATCGGTAGCGGCACAGGCTGGCTCATCGCACCCCGGCACGCTCCGAAATTCCGGCTTCCGTCTGAGCCCAGTTCATCGAGCGACCCTTCGCGGCAGCGAAGGCGGCGCGACGAGCAGCCTCGGAAACGGCACCGGACTCGATGTGATCGAGCCAGTTAAGCTCGGCCTCAAGGTCGAAGATGTGACGCTCCAGGATGAGCTTCCACGCGAGCTCGCCCTCGTCGGCCGAAGCCTTCAGGCGGGTGACGTCACGCAGGGAGCCCAGGGTCGAGCGACGCTGGGTCTGGATCATGGCCTCGACGTCGACCGTGGGGTCGGCGGCGGCCACGGCGAGCTTCATGACGAGCTCATCGCGTTCGGGGTGTTCGCGGGGAACGGGGGTGGACCACCAGGCGTTGAGGACGTCGCGACCGGCATCAGTCAGCTCGAAGACCTCGGAATCACGGCCGGCGTTGGTCTCAGCGTGAGACACAACCTGGCCGTCGCGCTCGAGGCGCTGCATCGTCTGGTAGACCTGGCCGATATTCAGCGGCCATGCTCCGCACGTCTGCTCCTCGAACATCTGCTTCAGGCGGTAGACACCGGCGGGCTGCTGCGCAACAAGCGCCAGCAGGGCATTGCGAACCGACATAACTCTCCGTTCGTTGTCTGGACGTGTAGACGATCGTGGTTGAACAGTATCTATCGTACGCGAATTTTGCCCTTAGAGCGGGGAATTCACGGTGGGTTACCTAACATAAAGCCTACCGCCTGGTTAGACAGGAGTCCCCGAATTTTCGCGCTATATCGCAGATATTGACCGTTATACCAATTTAAGTGTCAACCACATTGCAGACGCCATTCAAGGGTTTTTCAGCGACATTTCAGCACTTCTCTACTCACGCGGTCAGACCCCTCAAAAGAGAGGACCACGAGCGCCCAAAACCGGGAAAAACGCCGCAAACAGACCGACTGACCGCCAGGACAGAAATAATTTGTCACCCGACGTTCTCAGACTGTGAGATCTGCGGTTCAGGAGTTGGACTACTCGGAGAGAACATCCTCGATATCTTCCCAGAGCACCCCCGGCGACGACGGCGCAACAGCCGCCCAGAATTCGCCATCCTTATCCGCCAGCAAGGGCACCTCGTCGGGGTACAGCTCGGTGAATTCAACGCCGGCCAGCACCTCGCAGACCTCCTCGCTGGTGGCGAGCAATCGCCAGCTCTCGCCCAACAGACTCGGGTACGACACCGCATCGACGACCCGCACGGCGAGCCCGACCCACGCCTCGTCCGCGACGTCCGCCCAGAAAGCTCCCGTCGCCTCGTCCACCTCGGTGTCGATGAGCTCGGCGATCTCACGGGCCGCCTTCGGTACCTCCAC
Organism: Schaalia odontolytica; assembly: GCA_958415245.1. Lineage (GTDB taxonomy): Bacteria > Actinomycetota > Actinomycetes > Actinomycetales > Actinomycetaceae > Pauljensenia > Pauljensenia odontolytica_D. The sequence continues at coordinate 1,951 of CATYYP010000075.1, forward strand.
GAGTATTTCCGTCACCTCCACCCGTTCGAGGGCACCGAAGAGCGTCGCCGGCACCGCCGTCGGCAACACTCCCTCGCCGGAAGGCTCGCCGATGGCGCTGAGCTCGAAGAACGTGTCACGCAGCTGCGCAGAGTCAACCACCCACACCGACAACGGGTCATCCTCACCGGGAAGTAGCAGCCCGTCCTCACACCGCGACACCACGGCAGAGTGCGGGCCAACGAAGAAGGTGGATCGGCGGCACCCAGCCGGAGCGACGACCCAGGCGGTCAGCACCTTCGTCGCCTGCGAGAACGCCTGAAGGAGAGCAGCGAGGTGCGGGACGGGAGTATCACCAACGACGAGGCCCTGGCTGCGCAGCAGCTCAACAAACGGATGCTCGGGATCAGCCAGGAGTCCGTCGGCGTATGAGCGCAGCGCCTCGCACTCCAGCCAGCTCATATCGAAGACGACGCCGTCCTCCGTCTCATAGGCATTAATCATGATTCCTCCTGCGCTCTCAAACCTGCGCCGCGCACGGCGTTAAACGAGGATAACGCTACGACATACGCACCGACCGTGCCTGCGAACGACGGCGACCGCAGCGCGTGCGGGAGGCTACACTGGGAACGACTAGGAGGATTCACCGATGAACACCCCGCTTCCCGCCGAGAACGCCCCGGCCTCGTCCCCGATACCGACCCTCACCCTCCCGACGGGCACTCCCATCCCCGTGCTCGGTTTCGGCACCTACAAGGTCGCGCCCAAGGACACGTACGACGCGGTGAGCCGCGCCCTCGAGGTCGGGTACCGCCACATCGACACCGCTCAGATGTACGGCAACGAGGCCGAGGTCGGGGCGGCGCTCGAGGCATCGGGAATCCCGCGCGAGGACCTGTTCGTCACGACGAAGGTCGACAACTCCAACCACGAGCCCGATCGGGCAGCCGCATCCATCCGACGCTCCCTCGAGGACCTGCGCACCGACTACGTGGACCTCCTCCTCGTGCACTGGCCGCTGCCCACGCTCTACGGAGGCGACGTCGCCCTGCCTTGGCCCGCCCTCGAGGACGCCTTCAACGCAGGCGGCGCACGCGCGATCGGCCTGTCGAACTACGAGCGCGAGCACGTCGAGGCCGTCCGCGCGGTCGCGACGGTCGCCCCTCACGTCCTCCAAGTTGAATCCCACCCGTTCTTCCCCAACGCCGACCTGCGCACCTACGCACAGGGGCTCGGCATGGTGTTCGAGGCATGGTCCCCCTTGGCGCGCGGACGCGCGGTCACCGACCCGACGCTCGTCGACATCGGCGGGCAACTCGGAGTGGGCCCGACGCAGGTCGCGCTGCGTTGGGCGCTGGATCGCGGCCACGTCGTCTTTCCCAAGACCCTGAGCCGTGAGCGCATGGCCGCCAACTTCGACGTGTTCTCCTTCTCGCTGGATCCCGAACAGACCGCGCGCATCGACGCTCTCGACGCGGGCGAGTCCGGTCGCATGGGGTCGCATCCGGCCACCATGGACCGACTCTGAGGACGGGTACGATACAGATATGGCTTCCAAGCTCACGCGCGCCGACCGCGCCATCGTTCGACTGGCCGATGGCACCGTCAAACAGCAGAACCTCCTCACGGGCACAGAGGTGTGGACCGTTCCGGGCCGCGGCAACCGGCCCCTCACCGCACCGCACACGGACCACAACCCGATCAACCACGAGGCCGACGGACACCACTGCGCGTTCTGTTCCGGCCGTTACCTCGAGACCCCACCCGAGAAGTCGCGCCTGGTGCGCCACGAGGACGGGTCCTGGGAGCAGCTGGACGCCCTCGGCGCCGATCAGCTCGGCGACACGGTCGCCGAATTCCGACGCATTCCTAACCTGTTCGAGATCGTCTCCTACAACTACTGGCATCTCAACCACGGGCACGTCCCCTCCGAGGAAGACCGCCGCCGCATGGCCCACTACCTGGCCTCGGACGCGGGATACGAGCACGTCATGAACGTCGTGCGCGCCCGCATGCTTGCCTCGGGCATGAGCGAGGGCGAGTTCGCGGCCACCAGCGAAACCGCGCGCCTGCAGGCCGCCAACGGCTTCTTCTCCGGCGGGCACGACCTGATCATCGGCAGGCGCCACTTCGTCGACGGCGCCACCGAGGCCCACCAGCTGGCCGGGTCCGGCACCCTCACCCCAGAGGAACATGAGCAGTACACCGCCTACACGGCCCGCTCGATGCGCGACCTGTACGACCTGGATCCCGCGGTCCGCTACGTAGCGACATTCCAGAACTGGCTGCGCCCCGCGGGCGCGTCCTTCGACCACCTGCACAAGCAGCTCGTCGCGATCGACGACATGTCCGTGCAGACCGAGGCCGAGCTGGAGCGCCTGCGCGCCCAGCCCGACATCTACGACCAGATCTTCACGGTCGCGGCCACGCGCAAGCTCCTCATCGCCCAGAACGAGCACGCCGTCGCCTTGGCTGGCTTCGGGCATCGCTTCCCCGGCATCGCAATCTGGCCCCTGGGCGAGCCGAAAAACCCGTGGGAGGTCAGCCCCGAGGCCATGCGGGGGATCTCCGACATCCTGCACGCCGCGCACGCTGCGACGGGCGTGGAGGTACCCGCCAACGAGGAGTGGTACCACCGCCCGCCCACCGTGTCCACGCCCATGCGCTGGCGCATCCTGCTCAAGTGGCGCATCTCGACGCTCGCAGGTTTCGAGGGTGGCACGCGCATCTACCTCAACACGATCGACCCGTGGAAGGTCGTCGAGCGCACCGTGCCGCGCCTCCTCGAGCTGCGCGAAGCGGGCCTCATCGCCCCCATGCGCCTCGGAGAGGAATGCAAAGTCAGCCCCGCAATGCTGCGAGGCTGACTCCGAAGGAATGCGTCCGGCGGGGATTACTCCTCGTCGTCGCTCGAATCCTCATATCCCGTGTCGGTCGCGGGGTTATCCGCGGGAGCCGGCTCCGTCACCGGATCGGGAGTACTCGGCGTGGTCGGCGCCGGGGAGGCCAGCGCCGAGGACCACGTCGCCAGCCATGCGCTCATCGCGTCGAGGGAACCGACGGTCTCGTCGGCGACGATCGGATCGCCGGTGATGCCCATCAGCCAGCCGGCCTTCGTGTCGGCGGCGAGCACACCATCGATCGGGTAGACGGCACCCGTCGTGGCCAGGGAGCGCTGCGCGGTCTCACCCTGCAGCCAGGCAATCAGGGACTCTGCGCCGTCCGACGCGGGCGAGGACGTGGGGGCCGCGTACATGATGCGAGCGATGCACGTCGAGGAGATCGCGGTGCCGTAGGAATCAGCGCCCGTATTCGTCGCCGCCGCGGCCGCCAGCGAACGCGGGGCCACGATCAGCGGATACGCGCCGGAAGAACCCGCGGAGGCTCCCACGACCTCGGACAGGTACCCCTCGGACACGTGCGCGCCGGCAGTCCACGCGGCGATGGCGCCACCCAGGGAGGAATCCACACGCGGGTTGAGGGACTGCGCGAAAGAACCCAGCCCCTCGCCCGTCTGCGCAGCTGCCTCCTGCACGAATGCGCGGCCCACCGACGACGAGGCCGGGTCCGGGACCGTCAGCAGCGCGCGGATACGCGGTGAGGTGAGATCGCCGAACGAGGTCGGCAGCGGGCGGCCGTTCGCGCTCATCCACGACTTATCGGCGATGACGCACACGTCGTCGCGCCCGTAGGCGATCGCCGCAGCGGCACCATCCACGACCGTGCCGGCAAGCGTCGCAGTATCCTGAGGCGCCGACGCGGCGATCGTGCCCGCCGCAGTCGCCTGCAGGGCATCCGCGCCGTCCAGGCCGAGCACCACGTCCGCGCCCGCCTTCGACAGCGCATCCACGCCATCCACCGGCACCACCGCAACCGTGAAGCCCGTCGCCTTCGTGAACTCCTGCGCGGTCTCCATCGGCAGCTGCGCGCCGCCCACCAGGGCAACGGTCACCGTGCCCGAACCGCTACGCGGAGTCGGAGCGTCGATCGTCCCATGCCCCGCTGTGCTCGACGAGGCGCGCGCACTCTGGCCCGGAACGATCGGCGACGCAAACGGATCCCGAGGCGCACTCGAGGACACGGACGGCGTACAAGCCGCCACCGTCGTCGCCGCAACAAGGAGGGCAGACAACGCAAAAACAGAGCGGGCGCGAGCCATAAGGAATCCTTCAGACGGGAACACTACCGTTCAAGCATAAGACAGGGCGCCTGTGGGCCTCGCGCAAGAGCGCCGCGTGGGGCATCATGGAAGCGTGCGCACGCGCACAGGGACAACCACCCCCCCACGCCAGGAGGCAACCATGGACTCAGCCACCATCGAAAAGCTCGCCACGACCGCCGTCATCGCCGGAGCGGCCTTCGCCGCCTCCAAGGTCTTCGAAGCCGGCTGGAAGGTCGCCACCGGGCGCCCCATCCCCGCCGAAGACTCCGACGACGTCACCATCGCATCGCTGGTCCTCTTCGCCGCCACCTCCGCCGCCATCGCGGCCGTCGCCCAGCGCTACGCGTACAAGGGCTCGCAGAAGTGGCTGGCCCCCAAGCTCGAGGCTCGCTTCGGCGTGCCCCAGCTGGAGGCCTGACCTCCGCAGACCGGCGCCCCTCCCCTACGATCACACGAGCGGCAGGAGGGGCCCCAGGTCCGTCCGCTCCCCCGACGCGCTGACGCGGGAGGCGGCCACGGCCTCGTCCCACGTGAGGAGGCCACACGCGAGCGACAGCCACGTGCGCACGTCGGTCTCCACAACGGCGGGCGGGGTACCGCGCCGATGCGTCGTCCCCGGCAGGATCTGCACGGCGCCGGCGGGAGGCACACGCACCTCGACCGCGCGGCCGGGATGCGAGATACCAAGCTCCTCGAGGGTGAAACGCACCGCCGTCAACACGACCGCGCGCGCAGGCTCCTCACCGCGCTCCACGGCGCCGCGCCACGAACGCAGCGCCACCATCCCCTCACCGGGGTCAATCCGTCGTTTCGCCATGAGTCGATTCTACGCGGCTCCGCCACCCCTCCCCCGAGCGTGCATTCCGACCGCCTTGTCAGGCACAATGGGTACATCCAACTTCCGACGAGAGGCCACCCGTGACCGACACAGCTTCCCTGATTACGCTGCGTTCGATCCTCGACATCGAGATCGCACGCAGCTACCAGTGGGACGCGGCCACCATCATCAAGGTATCCGGCGTCGACCGAGCCGGTGACCTCACGACCCGCATCGTCGAGTATCCCGGCGCCCTCGCCGACATCGCCGCCGAAGGCTTCTCCCCCCACTCCGCCGCGGGACACGCACTCTCCCACGAACTCCACGACGCCATCCAGCGCCGCGTGCGCCTGTGGATCGCCGAAATCCCCACCGAGCAGCTCCCGCGCCTGCGCGAGGCCCTCGGCGACGAACTCGTCCACGAGGCCGGCCAGCCGCGCGACGGCAACACCCCCATCGCTCTGTCCCCCCTCGAGCTGCTCGAGCGATGGGCGGCCGGCAGCGACGAGCAACGCGAGTTCATGCGCGTCGCCATGGCCGGACTCGATACCCTCACGACCTCGTCGCATGCCACCCACGCGTCGCGGGCCGTCGGCGCCTCCATTATCGAACGCTCCGCGTTCCTCCGGCTGTGCCGCAACCCCAAGTTCATCGCCTACGTCGTCGTCTTCGTCTACTCAATGGCGCGAGCCGTGCCCGTCATGTACGTCCCCGAGTTCCGGGGCGACTGGCGCATCCTGTGGGCCATCGACATGATCACCGCCATCCCCTACACGTGGGGCCTCATCGAAATGGTCGCCGGGCAGAAACTCTGGCACCGCGTAGTCGGTGCCATCACCGCCTCCGTGACCTTCCTGGCCCCCTACGTGTACTTCCTCATGTACGGGCGCGACGCTCCCCCCGGCGTATGGACCGCCATCGCGCTGATCTTCTTCGGCGGCATCTTCCTCGAAGTCTTCCGCTACCAGCGCGACCGCGCCGTCAAAAAGGGCCTGGCAGAGCAGCTGTA
>CATYYP010000076.1 GCA_958415245.1 Schaalia odontolytica
GCCCATGAGCTCCTGAGGATCAGTGATCGGGTTCGTCCGCGACCCAAGCTCGCCATAGGCGGGTTCCTGAGTGGGAATGGCGCCGGATGCAACCGTGCGATTCTGGGCAGCGGCGGCGTCCGCCTCGCTCCACCACGGCTGGGCGAAACCACCCGGGTAGTTCGCTGAGCTTGGGCTCCGGTCAGCGGCGCGCCCGAAACCCTGGTCTTCTGAATATGACCACTGGGCTATCCCTTTAATTGCTTCGCCACCGACCGTGCCGGGGTGATCAGTACGCTGCTTTACTTCCTCTCTCAGCTGCGCCTGCTGCCTCATGAGCGCCGCGATGTAGCCCGTCCTATCGTTCACCATCGAGAGGACACGCTGCGCGGCAGCCTCGCGCTGTGCGTTGGCCTGTGCCTCGACCGCATCCACGTAGGCGGCGCCGGTCGTGAAGCGCTTGCCCAGCACAGAAACGCCGCCTCCGGGAGAAGAGCTGGGAACCATGACGACGGGGTTGTCGCGCATGGCCTCCGTGGCGGAGTCCAGAAGGGTCGGAGAGATCATCTCAGCTTCCTTCAGCGCTGTTGCCATCGTGGATCGACCGGCCTCGTAGGTCGTGTGTCCTGCCTCGTAGATCGACCGGACCATATTGATGCGGTGAAGCGATTCAGCTACCCACTGGTTCATCGCATCGGCGGTAGCGCCCTGAAAGCCCTGACTGTCGCTGTAACGCGTCAGTCGCTCGGTCGCTTCCTTGAAGCCTTTCAGCGTCTTCTTGTGGTCGGTATCCCATGCGTCCAGGTCGCGGTTGGTTCGGGCAGCCTCCATGAAGACCTTGAGGCGCTCGTACATCGGTGACGAAACCATGATTAAAGTCCTTTCTGCAGCCAGAAATATGGATCAGACCGTAGGCTGTGCGTTCTGAGTCGGTGCCTGGGAGGGCGTGTTACCCGAGGAAGCGCCGGCACTTGACGCGTGAGGAAGTCCGCCGTTCATGAGTAGTGCTCCGCCTAGGGAACTTGCCACGGCACCAGCCGTGCTCGAGGCGGTGGACACGCCGAAAACCTTTGAGAACTTACCGATCGATGCCTTCAAAGCCACGGCAGCGTCGGACTTGGCGACACGGTCGAGAGCCTGATTAATTTTCTCAATCCGCGCCTTGTTTTCGTGCTCCGTTCCCGTGAAGCTCGACAGTGCCGCATTGATCTCGGCCTCGAACGTGCTGATCAGGGCCGCTTCGTTTTTCAGGAGCTCAGATACTGCGTTAAACATTTCGGTAGAGCTGTCCTGCACGGAACGTGGACCCGTCTCATGCCCCCAAAACATGCTCTTCTGAGCGGCCCCTAATGCAGAAGCCCCCTGAGCGGACTCCGTCATGGCATCAAAGCCCTTTACAACCTCAGTGGCTGCTGCTTCCTGCTTTGCGCTGTCAACAGAAACCGACTGGTACTGTCCGGCCATTTTTGCTCCTAATTGTCGATGGAAGATGAAAGAGCGCTGCAATGCGCCCGGTTGCTTACTTGGCGACCTTGAAGCGGCGGACCAGCGGCTTATCAGGCTGGTCGGAGCCCTCGATCTTCAGGGTCCACACGTAGGTCAGGTCAGAGCCGGAGCCCTCCACGTCCACGGTCCAGGACGAGTAGTACTCACAGTTCTGCTCCACGCACAGGTCGTAGGTGTCATTGCCCAGTCGCCAAAAGTCGGTGGCCGACATCATCTGGTACACCGTGTCGTTCTTATTCACGACCGTCTGGCCCTTGGGATCAAGCTTGAACTGCTGGGAAGCAATCATGCTGGGCTCCACGCCCACCAGCTGCGCGCCAACCATGTTGTTCAAGGCGACGGCCTTCTCGGCGATCTGCTTCTTCTGCGCGCCCGACGCGGACTGCATCTGCTGCACCAGCTGCTGCTTCTGCCCCTGGGGAATGTTGGGCAGCTTGCTGATATCGGTTGACTTGGAGCCACCTCCCCCAGAGGGGGAGCAGCCCGACAGTACGACGGCAGCGAGCAGCACGGATGAGGCGACCGCACGTGCGCGACGGGACACGAGAGAGGACATATTTTTCTCCTACTTTCAGACTGGTCAATCATATGCGACGAACGGGTCGCCGTGTCAACAAACGGTCAGATTGATGCAGGTGGGGTGTTCGCCAGCTGGGCAGCGACCACGCCGAGCTCTCGGTGGACGACCTGCGCGCGGCCCGGAACGGCTCGCTTGGGCTTGACACCGTTGATGATTGCGCCCTCGCTGGGATTGCCGGACAGGAGGATGCCGGTGACCGCCAGGTCGTTCATCATCTGCAGGACCTTCTCGTAGGTCGCACGCGACGCGCCACCCATACGGCGGGTGATGATCACGTGCAAGCCGATGTCGGCGGCCTGGGGCAGCAGGTCGATGAACTCCATGAGCGGATTGCCCGACGTCGTCGCGACCAAGTCGTAGTCGTCGACCAGGATCCACACCTCGGGGCCCGACCACCAGCTGCGGTCGCGAATCTGCTCGGGAGTCACGTCCGAACCCGGCAGGCGCGTGCGCAGGAATGCTGCGAGCTCGCGCATCTGCTTCATCGCCTCGGAGTGGTTCGTCAGGTACCCCAGCTGGTAGTCCTTCGGAATCGCGCCCATGAGCGTGCGGCGCATGTCGATCGACATGATCTTTGCCTCGCCCGGCGTGTACAGGCGCGTGACCTCGGAAATGATCGAGCGCAGGAACGTCGTCTTGCCCGTCTTGCCGTCGCCGAACAGGTACAGGTGCGACTCCGCGCGGGTGTTGAACAGAAGGGGACCGAGGCGGGACTCCTCCACGCCCAGGATCATGTCGCCACCGCCGCGCGGCAGGACCAGCGGCTCGGGGATCTGCGCGAGGATCTCGGGAACCGTGACGTTCTCGGGCAGCAGGCGCAGCTTCGGGCCCGGGCCGTGGACCAGAGAATCGCGGATCTTCGCCACAGTGAGTGCCACGCCCTCGGAGACGGTCGATGGGTTCGGATCGTCGTCGGCGCGCGGCAGACCGATCATCATCTCGTGGCCCACCATGTCGATGCCTCGACCCGGGCGGCCCTTCGGAATACGGGCGGCGCCCTCGCGGTTAACGATCGACTCCTTCGGGCTCGCCGTGTGCAGCTCCAGGCGCGAACCGAAGATATCCTGCGCCTCCGAACGAATGTCCATCCAACGGGCGGCCGACACGATGAGGTGAACGCCCAGCGACAGGCCTCGACTCATCATCGTCGTCACCGTGCGGTCCAGGCCGTCGAACTCGGAGCGCAGCGCGCCCCAGCCGTCGATGACCAGGAACACGTCGCCGTAGCCGTCGTCGTAGGTGCCCTCCAGGCGGCCGCGACGGTAGGTGTCCATCGAGTCGATGCCGTGCGCGCGGAAGTAACGCTCGCGGTCGTCCATGATCGCCGCGATCTCGGCGATCATACGCGTGCGCACCTCCTCGGTGTCGCGCGTCGCGATACCGGCCACGTGCGGGGCGCCCGCAAACCCCGCGAACGTGCCGCCGCCGAAGTCCATCACGTAGAACTGGACTTCCTGCGGCGTGTAGGTCAGCGACAGGGACTGGACGATCGTGCGCAGTGCCGTCGACTTACCCGTCTGCGGGCCGCCGACCAGCGCGAAGTTACCGCCCGCGCCCGACAGGTTGAGGACGAGGGTCTCGCGGCGCTGCTCGAGCGGCAGGTCGACCGTGCCCAGGGGCACGCGCAGGGTGCCGGACTCGCGCCACGCGCGCGACACGAAACCGAGCTCCGGGTCCGGGCGCAGGTCGGGCATGAGGGTCGCGAAGGTATCCGGGATCTCCAGCGGCGGCAGCCACACCTGGTGCGCCGGGTAGCCCTTGCCCTTCATCTTCTCCACGGCGATGTCCATCTCGGACATGTCCGCCCACACCTCGTCGCCGGCCAGAACGACTTCCTGGTTCTGGTCGATCTCTTCCTCCTCGCCCAGGTCCTCGCGCGTGATGACGGGAGCGACCGTGAACGGCAGGATCTCGATCGGCGCGGTCGGAGCGCCGGCCGTCGAGGCCTCGGAAATCGACGCGAGCGTACGCGCTGGCGGGGGAGCGGCCACGTAGGACGCGCGGAAACGAACGAGGCCGTCGCCGCCCGCCTTCAGGAAGCCCGAACCGGGCAGCGGGGGCAGCTTCGCGGCGTCGGGAATACCCAGGACCTCGCGAGAGTCGTTCTCCGTGAAGGTCTTCAGAGCAATGCGGTACGACAGGTGCGACTCCAGGCCGCGCGCCTTACCCAGGTCCATCTTCTGTGAGGCGAGCAGCAGGTGCACCGACAGGGATCGGCCCAGACGACCGATCATGATGAAGACCTCGCCGAACTCCGGCTTGGCCATGAGCATTTCTGTGAACTCGTCCAGGACGATAAACAGGGCAGGCAGCGGCGGGAACTCGTGCTTGCCCGCGAGACGATCCGCCTCGTAGTCGGACACGTTCGCATAGTTGCCCGCCTGGCGCAGCATTTCCTGGCGGCGCACCATTTCACCCTGCAGGGCGTCCTGCATACGGTCGACGAGGGAGAGCTCCGACTCCAGGTTCGAGATCATGGCCGACACGTGCGGCAGGTCCGCCATACCGGCGAAGGTAGCGCCACCCTTGAAGTCGACGAGAACCAGGTTCAGCTGCTCCGGAGAGTGGGTGAGCGCCAGGGCCAGCACGAGGGTGCGCAACACCTCGGACTTACCCGAACCGGTCGCGCCGATCAGCAGGCCGTGCGGACCCATACCCTGCTGGGCGGATTCCTTAATGTCCAGGACCACGGGGCGGCCCTCGGGCGTGACGGCGAAGGGGGCGGCGAGGCGTTCGCGGCCCTCGCGGCGCCGCCACTGCTTCTCCGGGTCGAAGTCGCGGATATCGCCGATGCCGACGAGCTCCATGAGGTCCATCTGGCGGGCCTCGTCCGAACGGCCCACCGGCGTCTCCGCCTCTTCCAGGTTCTGCTGGGTGGCGAAGGGCGTCATGCGGCGGGCTACGGCCTCGGCCTGCACGGCGGTGAGGCGGTCGGCGAACGCCTGCTCGGGCAGGGAGTCCATGGTGACCACGTCGACGACGTCTGCGCCCTTGTGATCCGGGTTGGGGTGGATGACGAGGCGCAGCGCCGTGTGCGACTTCATGGGCGTCCACTCGCGGGCGCGGGACATGATCGTCACGCCGCGCACGCCGACCGCCGAACCGAAGGGGGAGTTGGGCGGGAACTCGGCCCCGTCCAACACGAGGAGGAGGTGGGGCCACTCGGGCATGTCGTCGCCCGGGCGGTACGCGCCGCGCATCGCGATGTCGGGGCCGATCATCTCGGCGAGTTCGCGCGGGTCCGTCGAGATCATGCGGCCCGGGCCCACCGCGTCGCGCACGATGGATGAGCGAGCCTGGGGCATCCACTTGACCCATTCCCAGTCGCCCAGTCGATCGGCCGAACACAGGACCGCGATCTTGAGCTTGGAGGGGTCGATGAAGCACGCCAGGTGCATCATGATGGCGCGCATTTCGTCGTAGGCGGTCTCGCCGTCGCCGACGACCTCGATGTGGCTAAAGTCACCCAGGTAGAGGAACTTGCCGACGTTGTCCGTGTGGTCGTGGACGCCGATGAAGCGGTCCATGGCGGACAGACACACGACGTCCATCTCCGTCATCGGGTCAATCGGGGGACGCTCGAAAATGAGGCCGAGGGGCTGGGTGCCCGAGCCGTAACGGAACGTCAGTAGGTCGTACGTGTTGCCCTCGCGTGACCACAGGCGCGAACCGTTGGCGGCCAGGGTCACGAGAGCGTCGGGGGAGGGGTAGACCCAGTTGTAGAAGGCGCGCTGCTTCTTCGCGACCTTGCGCACCGACTCGCGTGTCTCCGCCAGATAGGAGAGGTATTCGCGGCGCTGCGTCTTGACCCGCGTGCGGTACTGGGAGAACTGACGGTAGATGTTGAAGCCGACCATGCCCAGCATGGCGACCAGCATGCCGCCGCCCATCATCAAGGAGCGCGTGTTGCCGTCGTTCTGCAAAGCCATGAAGACCATGACGCCCGTCGAACCGAGCATTGGGACGACCATCATCAGGACGTTACCGATCGATGCGGGCTCGGCCTTCTCCGGCGGCATCTGGATCGCCAGGGTGCCGGAGGGCTGCTCCGGAACCGCGACAGTCCGCCGTTTCTTGCGTGTAACCATCAGGTCTCCTCGCGCTGCGCGCGTACGTGTTCGATGCGACTGCACCCAGTGTAGCTGAGTGGACTTCCAAGTTTTAACCGACGGTTAGCCTCAGTGCATTACACTGGGCACTGTTGTTTCCCGACGATCGGAGGTTTCATGAGCGCCACCATGGTGTCCGTGACCGTTATCGACTCCGATGGTGCCTCTGATTTCGCCGCTCCTGAAGGGACCACGGTCGCCGGATTGTGCGCGATGCTGGCCATCGACTTGACCCTCCCTTCGGTCCGCGTTTCCTACGCCGATGGGCGTCCCCTCGACGGCGGCGCTGTCCTCGGGCGTGACCTGCCCGCAGGCTCGACGATCGCTGTGTCCAGTCGCGTCCTGTCCGCTCAGCAGGTCAACGAGGCCTCGGAACGTCAGGAGAACCAGTGGCTGTCCCCGGTCCTGGCCCTCCTCGGCTACTGCTTCATCGTGATCGGCGCGGTCAGCTCCCTGTGCCTCTTGCCGATGGTCGGCGATGCGGCCATCATTGGGTTTGCTCACCCCGAGGACGGCCCGAAGTGGGCCGTCGAAGTCGTGAAGATCCCGATGTGGGCGCGGGGCGCGTGTGCCGCCGTGTGCTGCGCTGCTTCGATCCTCCCGCTTTTTGTGTCGCGCACGGTCCGTTCGAGGCCTGCCCTGTTGCTCCTGATGCCTGCGTTGGCCGGATATAGCGCGATCGGCTTCGTGTCGATGGCCGGCATCCACGCCCTGTCGGTCGCCCCCGTGATCGGAGTGTGGGTTGCCCTCGCGGTTTCGCTGGCGGTCGTGTCACTGACGACGACCCCCACCGCGTTCAGCGCGTTCTTCGCGTGGATCGGTGCCACGGTGCTCGTCACGATCGGCGCGTACCCGTTGTTGAGCCTCATCGACATCGCTCCGCTGGCTCTCCTCCTCGGGGTGTTCCTGTTCCTGATGGCGCCTCGTTTTGCGTTGCGCGTGCCCGACAGTCAGCTCATTGACTCCGCGTCGGTGCAGACGATCGCGTCGCGTATCCGTCAGCCTCCCGCGCAAAAGCCCAGCACGGTGACCGGCGGCCGGATGGCGGATGCCCTCGGGCACACGGATGCTCGGTACACGCTGCTGGTTGCCTCCTCGACGCTGTTTGTGCTGGTAGGCGGCATACCCCTGGCGTACACGGTGACTCCCGCGATCACGCTGGGCCGAGGCCTCGGCGGCTTCATCTTCGTCATCATGTCCATCCTGATCCTGTTGACGGCCCCGCGAGGGGTACGCACGCGCGCCGGGCAGGTCCTGCCTCGCATCGCTGCGGCGGGTGTCGGCTGCGCGTTCCTGTTTGGTACCTGGTCACAGTCCTTGGCGGTGGGGAAAGGAAAAAACACGTACTCGTTGTTCCCCCTGCTCCCGCTGGCGATTCTGCTCATCGTCGCGATCGCGATGGTCCTGTGGATGACGCTGCATGTTCCCAAGGGCCACGCCGCCCTCGCGGGCACGATCCTCGACTTCGTGCAGACCTTCTGCATCTTTTCACTTCTCCCCGCGGCGGTCATCTCCTCGGGTCTCTTCGAGTTTGCTTGGAGGGCAGTCCTGTAATGGCTGATACTACGAAGACTCCTTTCGCCCATGCGCCCGCTTCGCGGCTCGTCGGTGCGTATCTCATCGACCTGCTGGTCCTCGGGGTCCTGCTTGGCGTGACGTGGTACGTGCACTTCACGGCGTGGACGATCGGAATGGTCACCGCCGAGGCCGTGGTTGCCTC
>CATYYP010000077.1 GCA_958415245.1 Schaalia odontolytica
CCTATTCCCCGTGGCATTCAACATCTGGACGATGGCCATCGTCATCCTCATCACGGGCCTCACCTGTGCCCCCACGATGACGAACGTCAACGTCATCATCCAGAAGTCCGTCTCCCCCGCGAAGCTCACCGAGGGCCTGACCTGGATGTCCACCTCGATCAACCTGGGCACCTCGCTGGGTACGGCGATCGCCGGACCCGCGATCGACGCGATCGGAGCGCGCGGCGGCCTGTTCACCATGGCCGGCGCGGGATGGGCGATGGTCCTCCTCATGCTCATCGGCCTGCCCGCGCTGCGTAAGGGCACTGCGGCCACCCCCAAGCCCACGCTGCCCCTCGACTGAGGACGCAACCCCCCTCGATTCTTGCGCCCGCACGGGCGCGAGGACCTATGATTGCCATCATGCGCCTCCGACCGCCCCTCATCGATGACGAATCACCGTCGCTCGCGCTCGCCCTGACGGCAGGCGTGGGTGAATTTGCCTCGTCTCTGCTGGTCGCCGCCATGTCGCAGGGCTGGTACTACCCGGGCGTGGTCGGATTCGGCGGCATCGGCTCTGAGCGCAGTGCCCGCATCCTCGGCCGCGTCCTCATGGCGCGCGGCGACGACGGTCGTTCCTGGCTGCAGACCCGGCGCGGGTGGCGTCAGTTCTTCAACGCGCAGGTCCCCCGCCAGCCCGTGCTCATCACGGTCGGCAACGCGCGCCGACTCGCATTCGCGGACCGCGGCGGATTCGTCGACATGACGGTTCTGGGCCACGGCCTTGAGCCCGGCTGGCACGACGCAACCATCCAGGTCCTGCATGCGGGCGACGTGCGCGCACTCGGCCTGTCCGAGGACACCGCCGCCAAACTCGCGACCACTCTGCGCACGGCGACCCCGTTGCCCGCCCCGGCCTCGGCGATGTACGAGCGCCCCCGCAAGGGCCGCATCCGCGCCGGCCGCCCCACCTCCGTGCGACTGCGCATCGTGTCGGATCACGAGCATTTCGGCGTGGTCTCCGACATCGATGACACCGTCATGGTGTCGATGCTGCCGCGCCTGGTCACGGCCGCGAAGCACGCCTTCCTGGACCGCGTGTCCTCACGCGAGGCCGTCCCCGGCATGGCGAACCTGCTGACGACGCTGACGACGTCGTCGGCCTCGTCGGAGGGCGTGCCCGAGGGCACCCACTCCCCCATCATGTACCTGTCCACCGGCGCGTGGAACGTCGTGCCGACGGTGCGTTCCTTCCTGGAGCGCTCCGGCTACCCAGCCGGCGGCTTCCTCATGACGGACTTCGGCCCGTCGAATACGGGATGGTTCCGCTCGGGGCCGGAGCACAAGCGCCGCGAGCTGCGCCGCCTGGCCCGCATGTTCCCGCACATGCGCTGGCTCCTCGTCGGCGACGACGGGCAGCACGACCCGGAAATCTACGCGGAGTTCGCCCGCGAGTTCCCGCAGTGCGTCGCCGGCATCGCAATCCGCTCCCTGTCCGAGATCGAGCAGTTCATGGCGCACGGCAGCTTCGAGGCCATGGTGCCCGACGCCCTGTGGACCGTCCCCGAGTCCGTCCCCGTCTGGTACGGGTCGGACGGCGAGGCGCTCCTGGAGAACATACGAGGCCGTGGCACAGCCGGACCGCTGACCGGCCGCTGACCGCAACGTCCCCATCGCCCGCAGCTCTCTGCGCTCAACGAGCGCCACAGCCGATACGAAAAGGCCGCCCCGAGGGGCGGCCTTTCCATCTATCGCGTTGTCTCAGTCCTGCTTCGTACCCGACATCGGTCGGCACTTCGCGGGCTGCTCGATCGAGTCGTTGGACTTGAGGACTCGCTGCACGTCCTCGGCGCTCATCGTGTCATCGTAGAAGGTGCCGAGTTCGACCGTGACGGTGGCGTCCTCCGCGTCACTGAGGCGCACGTGGGAGCCGGGGAAGAATCGGGCCACCGAGTAGGCGGCGTCCACCGAGTCCGCGCGTGCCGTGATACGCACCTTGCCGGTGTACTCGGTGTCCGAGTTCGCCGGTTCCTCGGTCTTGAAGCCGGCGGTCGAGAGCATGTCCGTGGCTTTGGAGGCCAGACCCTGGTGCTGAGTCGTGTTGATGACCATGACGGTGACCTGCGAGGGTGACACGGGCTTCGCGTCCACCGTCGGACACGGGATGTCACCGGTCTCGGCGTACTTGACCTTGACGGAGAAGTCGTTGCCGAACGGGACGGGAACGATTCCTGTGAACACGAGGGCGGCCGCCACCGCGGCCACTATCATCGCGATGCCGATGACAGCGAACGTCGTGTTCTGGCGCTGCTGACGCTCGCGCAGGAAACGCTGACGCGGAGTGAGGGCAGGGCGGGGCGCGTTCGGAGTACTCACAGTATCCACCCTAGCTAATAGGGGCGGCCCGAGGCCAGACAACGCCCCGTCAGGCACATTACATCTCGCCCACGCATCCCACTGAGCGTTACAGTAAGGTCACCCTGAGTAACGGGGACATTCCACGCGCTACCGCCCCTCGAAGGGCACCAACGCGCGAGGCGGCCCCGACCTCGTTCACCCCACCGAAAAGAGAACCGCGATGAGCTTCCTGGATTCCGACCTGCTCGCCCGCATCCACGAGCGCGCCGCCGACGCGGACGCCACCAACACCTACCCCGAGAAGGACCTGGAGGAGCTGCGCGAGGCCGGATACCTGTCCGCGTTCGTCCCCACCGAGTTCGGTGGCGCGGGTCTGAGCCTCACCGAGATCGCCGCCGAGCAGACGGCGCTGGCCAAGGCGGCACCCGGCACCGCGCTGGGCATCAACATGCACCAGATCATCGTCGGGCTCGGCCGCTACCTGGTCGCCCACGGCAACGCACGCGGTGAGCAGATCCTGCGCGACGCGGTCGCCGGCGAAGTCTTTGGCTTCGGAATCTCCGAGCCGGGCAACGACCTCGTGCTCTTCGGTTCGACGACGCGCGCGACCGCGACCGCAGACGGCGGCTACTCCTTCGAGGGCACCAAGATCTTCACGTCCCTGTCCCCCGTGTGGACGCGCCTGCTCATCTTCGGGCGCGCGGAGACCGAGGAGGGCCCCAAGTCCGTGTTCGGCATCGTCCACCGCGACGACGAAGGCTACTCGATCAAGGACGACTGGAACACGCTCGGCATGCGCGCCACCCAGTCCATGACGACCCTGCTCGAGGGCGTGACCGTGCCCGAGGAGCGCATCCTCACGATCACGGATCCGGGACCGAGCGCCGACCCGGTCATCTTCGGCATTTTCTCCCACTTCGAGATCCTGCTGGCCGCCACCTACCAGGGCGTCGGCGAGCGCGCGGTTGAGGTAGCCGCCGAGCACGTGGCGAAGCGCCGCTCGGTGAAGAACCAGACGACCTACTCCAACGACCCCGACATCCGCTGGCGCATCGCCGAGGCTGCCCTCATCATGAACGCGGTCGGCCCGCAGATCCGCGAGCTTGCGCGCGACATCGACGAGGGCGTGGACCGCGGTCGCTCGTGGATGCCGCAGCTGTCCGCCGCGAAGAACGCGGCAGCCGAGGCCACGCTGCGCGCCGTCGAGCAGGCCATGCGCGCATGCGGCGGCAGCGCCTACTACAACACGCACGAGCTCTCACGCCTGTACCGCGACGCGCTCGCCGGCCTCTTCCAGCCCTCCGACCAGGAGTCCCTGCACGCCGCGTGGGCGAACCTGATCCTGGGCCCCATTGAGAAGGCTCAGTAGGCTCAGGCAGACGACAGGGGCGGGCCCGAGGATTTCCTCGGGCCCGCCCTTGTTATGCGCGTGATGTCAGTCGTTCCAGCTGAACTTCTGGGGACCGATCTCGCCGGTCGTGCCGGTCATCCAGCCGCCGCGTGCCAGCGCGAAGGACTGGCCGGTCTTCGTGTTCCAGCAGCTGATGCCATCCTGCGTGGAGTGGCAGGCGTAGTCCCCCTTGGCCGCTGCGGCGCCGTACGCGAGGGCGTTGCCGCCGCCCGGCACCGCACTCTCACAGGACTGTCCGGCGGAATCCTTCGAGGCGGTGAGGACGCCGACCTGGCTGCCGGAGCAGGAGGCGTATCCGTCCTCGGCCCAGTCGGATTCCTTGATACCGCAGCTGACGCCGTCAGCGGTGAAGGAACAGGTGATGTTGCCGGACGGGGACGAGAAAGAGTCCACGGTGATCGCACCGGCGGGCGCCGGGTACTTGACGGGTTCCTCCGTGGTCGCGCTCGGGGAGGGCGTCGCGTGTGCGGGCGCTGAGGAGGAGGCCGAGGGGGTCGTGTCCGAGCCCGTGGCTGGGCCCTCGTATCCGCGCGTGAAGACGTAGATGACGAAGCCGAGGAGGATCACTGCGATCAGGCCAAGGATGCCCAGGACGAGGCCCATCATCGGGAAGCCACGGCGTTCCTTCTCTTCCTTCGGTGCGATTTGCTGCGAGGCAGTGGGCTGCACCTGGTAGGAGGCACCGGCACCCCGGTAGGCCTGCGGCGTGGGCTGGGGCCGCGCGGGGGTACCCGACGCGCTGGGGTAGGACGAGCCGGAGGATGCGCTCGGGTAGACGGCGGTCGCCTCGGGATCCTGAGCCCCCTTGCTGCCCATGATGGAATGACGCTGCACCTGGGCGACGACCTGCTCGCGAGCACCCACCTGCGGGACGGGAGCATTCGTGCCGACGACAGCCGAGTAGGGGGTTGTGCGCTCGACCTGCGAATAGGAGTTCACGCCGCCCTGACCGAGCACGTACATGCCGGATTCGGAGGTACGGATGGACGAGCCGGCGACCGCGCCGGATACGTCTCCGTGCATGACGAGGTAGCCGTTGGAGTCGATGTAGCCGTCGTAGTCGTCGCGAGCCTCGAGGGCCGCGTTGACCTGCGGGTCGTTGAACTGGTGCAACCAGTCGAGCAGCCCGCGGTACGCGTGCGGATGCGCGGCCACGGCCGGGCGCAGCTCGGGGTAGCGGTACGCCAGCTGGCGCAGCGCTTCGGCGTCGGTCGACGGGTCCTGGGCAGCCGCCGCAGGATCGTCGAAGTGCAGCTCTTCAGCCATCGAAACTCCAGACTTCATGGTCACGAGGTTGTTACACAATACCGCGATCAGTGGTCACAAGTGAAACCTTCCCCATATTTTTTCCCAACATGCGGCGCTGTCACTTGACAAAAGCTCTACGAGTCCCCACGGAAGATAAACCTGTCAAAGTCCAGCGTTTCGATATCCCGAGCGAGGGAACGAACCTGGTCGTCCCACCCCGGCCTCGTCGCGGAAAAGCCGTCGGGCGTCCCCATGTCGCGCGCCTGCTGAAGGGCGAAGGTCCTCGCCCCCATCTCGCGTGCCCGCGCCGCCACCTCGAAGCCGTCGCCAGGCCCGTCCGGGTAGACGGTCAGACGCACCTCGTGGTCCACCTCGGGGTGGGCCAAGACGATGCCCAGCGATTCCCACGCCCGCTCGCCCGCGCCGCTGCGGCCGGCCACGGCCTCGTAATTGCCCCGGGTCGCCTTCACGTCGATGCCCACCCAGTCGACGAGGCCCGCGCCGAGCAGCTCCTCGAGGCGCCGCGGGTAGGGGCCCGCGGTATGCAGGCCCACGCCAAAGCCGAGCTCGCGCACGCGAGCCATCGCCGCACCGAGCGCGATCTGGCGGGTCGCCTCGCCGCCGGAAAACACGACGCCGTCGAGGAGGCCGCGCCTGCGCGCCAGCAGATCCTCGAGCGATCCCCACGCGACCACGCCCGGGATGCGCGGGTCGATGATCGCACTGTTGTGGCAGTACGGGCACGCCCACGGGCACCCCTGCAGGAACAGGGACGCCGCGAACTTCCCCGGCCAGTCCACGGTAGACATCGGGACGAGGCCAGCGATCTGCAGATCGTCCGGCGTCCACTCGCGCGCATCCCGCCCCCCGACGAGGCCGGGGACGCCCAGGCTCAGCGTGCCCTCCCGGGTCGCCCCGGCCTCGTCGTGAAGGGGACGGGCGCCCACGTCAGCGACTCCCCGCGGGAGGGAACGCGCTGACGAGCTCACCGTGCGCATCCGCGGCGCTCTCGGAGAACATCTGACGCTCGTGGTACTCGCCCTTCTTGCCAATGTTGAAGGACTGGACCGGGCGGAAGTAGCCCATGACGCGCGTCCACACCTCGCAGGCCTGCGGCTCGGCGTGCGGGTGGGCGGCCGCGCACTTCTCGCACGTGAAGTGCTCGCCGGCCAGGTAGCCGTGAACCGGGCAGATCGAGAAGGTCGGCGTGATCGTAATGTAGGGGACCTTGAAGGCCGTCAGCGAGCGGCGCACCATCTCCTTGCAGGCCTCGCCCGAGGAGACACGCTCACCCATGTACAGGTGCAGGACCGTGCCGCCCGTGTACTTGCCCTGCAGGACCTCCTGATCCTCGAGGGCCTGGAACGGATCATCCGTGTAGCCCACGGGAAGCTGCGAGGAGTTCGTGTAGTAGGGCTCGTTGGGCGTGCCCGCCTGGATGATGTCGGCGAAACGCTTACGGTCCTCCTTCGCGAAGCGGTAGGTCGTACCCTCCGCGGGGGTCGCCTCCAGGTTGTACATGTGGCCGGTGGCCTCCTGGAGCTGGACCATGCGCTCGCGCACGCGATCCAGGATGCGCACGCACATGTCGAAGCCGCGCGGGTCAGTCAGGTCGTAGGCGTCGTCGCTGAAGTTGCGCACCATCTCGTTCATGCCGTTAACACCGATCGTCGAGAAGTGATTATCGAGCGTGCCCAGGTAGCGCTGCGAATACGGGAAGAGGCCGTGGTCCATGTGGTACTGGATGGTCTCACGCTTGATCTCGAGGGACTTCGAGGCCAGGTCGATCAGCTCGTCCATGCGCGCGACGAGGCCCTCCTCGTCCCCCTTGTACAGGTAGCCGAGGCGTGCCATGTTGAGCGTGACCACGCCGATCGAGCCGGTCAGCTCCGCCGACCCGAAGAGCCCATTGCCGCGCTTGAGGAGCTCGCGCAGGTCCAACTGCAGGCGGCAGCACATGGAGCGGATCATGTGCGGGTCCAGGTCGGAGTTGATGAAGTTCTGGAAGTAGGGCAGGCCGTACTTCGCGGTCATGTCGAAGAGGGCGTCGACATTTTCGCCATCCCAGTCGAAGTCGGGCGTGATGTTGTAGGTCGGGATCGGGAACGTGAAGACGCGGCCGTCCGCATCTCCGCCCGTCATGACCTCGATGAACGCGCGGTTGATGAGGTTCATTTCTCGCTGCAGCTCACCGTAGGTGAAGTCGACGACCTCGTCGCCGATGAGGGGGTGCTCGTCCGCGAGGTCGTCCGGGCACGTCCAATCGAAGGTCAGGTTCGTGAACGGGCACTGGCTGCCCCAACGCGAGGGCACGTTCAGGTTGTAGATGAGCTCTTGCATGCACTGCACGACGTCCTCGTACTCCATGTCGTCCAGGCGCACGAAGGGGGCCATGTAGGTGTCGAAAGAGGAGAAGGCCTGGGCACCCGCCCACTCGTTCTGGAGGGTACCAAGGAAGTTGACAATCTGGCCGCACGCCGAGGAGAAGTGCTTGGGCGGGGCCGAGGCGATCGCGCCACCCACGCCGTTGAAGCCCTCCTGGATCAGGCGCTTGAGCGACCATCCGGCGCAGTATCCGGCGAACATGTCGAGGTCGTGGATGTGGTAGTCGCCCTCGCGGTGGGGGGCGCCAATCTCGGGGGTGTAGACGTGTTCGAGCCAGTAGTTGGCGACAATCTTGCCCGCCGAGTTCAGGATGAGGCCGCCGAGCGAATACCCCTGGTTCGCGTTGGCGTTCACCCGCCAATCGGAGCGGTCGAGGTACTCCTGCACGGTTGCGATGGCGTCGACGTCGTAGCGGGGTGCGGTCATGGTCCTTGTCCTGTCTTGATTCCGTTGTGTGCTGCGGGCTGCTGGGCACTGGGTGGGAGATG
>CATYYP010000078.1 GCA_958415245.1 Schaalia odontolytica
ACGCCGAAGAGGTTGTCGAAGTCGTAGAGGCCGTCGACGAACAGGCCGGAAGCGCGGTCGGACTGCTGGCTGCAGTCAGCGCCGAACCAGACGGCGCGGCCCGAGGCCAGGATGGAGGCCGTGATCTCGCGGATCTGCTCGACGGGGGTGTTCACGTAGAGGATCGGGCGCCCGCCCACGACGTTGCCCATGTGGTCGACCGTGAGGGTGTGGCCCTTCGGGTGCTCGGTGCGCGGGTCATCGACGAGGCACACGTACTGCGTGAGGTCCACGTCCACGTAGCGCTCGTAGAACTCGCGCGGGGTGAGGAGGCCGTCGCGGTGGAACTCGCCCTTGTCGTCACGCCACTCCCATTCGAAGGAGGCCGGGGGCTCGCCCAGGCAGATGACGAGGATGCGCCACACGTCAGCCAGAGCGGCTTCCTTCACCTCGAGGATCTCCTCCTCGGAGGCGCCTGCCTCGACGAGGGAGCGCAGCTCGAGGGCGGTGCGGCGCAGGACGACCTTCAAGCGGGCGTTCATAGGGGCGGTATGGCCGGAAGACTCGGTCTCGGGCATTGCGACCTTGGGGACGAGGCCGTGCTTGAGGTAGAGGGAGACCGCCATGTCCCACTGGCCGCCGTCGGAGAGAACGTCACCGAGCAGGAACTGCAGCAGGCGGCCGTCGAGGTCCTCGGTCTTCGCGGTCGCGATGACATCGGTGAGGAAGAAGTTGGCACGCTCAAACTTGTCCCAGAACAGCACGTAGTTCTGCGAAAACTCGAAGTCCTTGAGGCCCAGGTGGGTGCGCGCGGTGGAGCGCAGCAGGTTCAGGGAGGAGAAGAGCCAGCAGCGGCCGGACTTCTTCTGCGACGTCACCTTCCAGTCGTCCACCTTGTGGGACACGACCGTGGGGGTGGCGACCACCTTGGTGCGGTCGAAGGCGACCGGCTCGACGCCGGCGTGGGCGACGGCGTTGCGTGCGACCGCGCGGGCGGAGTCTGAGGATGCGTGCAGGGAGGCGACGAATTCGTCGGTGATTTCGTGTGCCATGGGACGGAGCGTTCCTTTCAATCGAGAGCCATTCTCTATAAGGATACGCTTCTCGTAGTGACGCAGACGACTCAACTCCGTTTAGAATGAGTGTTATTCGTGTTCAGTGAATGCAAAGGAGCATCAATGTTGAATCGTGGCGCCTCGGGGCGCGAGATCATTCTCCAGGCCGGGGAGTACGAGGCGCGCATCGTCACCGTCGGCGCCGGTCTAGCTGGCCTACGTTACCGCGGACATGAGCTCGTGGTGCCCCACGCGGTGAATGAGTGTCCCCCGGGATACCTGGGCAAGGTGCTCATGCCATGGCCGAACCGCGTCGCGGGTGGCTCCTATTCGTGGGAGGGCACGTCTTACGACCTGCCGGTGGACGAGCCCACTTTCGGGACCGCGCTCCACGGTTTCGTGGCCTTCCAGGAGTGGAAGATCGCCGAGGCCGACTCCACTTCGGTCCTCCTGCACACCCTCATTGCAGCACGCTATTCCTACCCGTGGACGCTGGCGGTGTCCGCCCGCTACAGCCTGGACGCGGAGGCTGGTCTCACCGTTGAGCTGTCGGCGACGAACATCGGAGAGGGCACAGCACCCTACGGCGTCGGCTTCCACCCATACCTGGCCGTCGACAGCGTCAAGGCGGATGATCTGGAGCTGGAGAATCCCGCGTCGATCATCTACGAGGCCGACGCGTCCATGATCCCGGTGGCCGCCCACGACGTGGCCTCTTTCGGGTTAGACGTCCGCTCCCCCGCCATCATCGGTACCTCCCGCCTGGACCACGCCTTCGCAGGCCTGCCCGAGGGTACCTGGACCGTGACGCTGCGCGACCCGTCTTCTGGTGTGGGTGTGTCCCTGTCCTCGGATGCGCGCTGGCTGCAGGTTTACTCGGCTGACTACATCGGCCGCGTGGGCGTGGCCGTCGAGCCGATGAGCTGCCCGCCCAACGCCTTCAACTCCGGTACGGACGTGATCGCCCTAAACGAGGGCGAGACCCACACGCTGAGAGCGCGGATCGCCGGCTTCGAGAGCTGACGGACCCTAGTACTTCCCTGCGGCGGCGCGGATCAGCGTCAGAGCAACCGCGCCTGCCGTGGAGGAACGCAAAACGTTATCTCCCAGCCCGATCGTGCGGGCACCGGCGTCCAGCAGCTGCGCGGTTTCCTCGGCTCCGATGCCGCCCTCTGGGCCCACGATGAGGGCAATGCGGGCGGGAAGAGCCCCATCCGCGGACGCTTCCTGAACCTGTGCGAGCACAGCCCCGAGCGAATCCGTGGCCTCCTCATGGCAGACGAAGGCCACCCCGCCCTCGTGCGTGAGGGAGGAAACCCAGGAGGCGAGCTCGCGGCTGTCCTTGGCGTCCTCAACAATCGGGACGTAGGCGCGTCGTGACTGCTTAGCGGCCGCACGGGCCACGCCCTCCCATTTCGCGCGCCCCTTCTCGGCCTTCGGGCCCTTCCACTGGACGATCGCACGCTGCGATGCCCAGGGAATCACCCGGTCGATGCCGATCTCCGTGCAGATCTCGACGGCGGCCTCGTCGCGCCCGCCCTTGGCGAGCGCCTGAACGAGGATCACCTCGGGATTCGGGGCATCCTCGCGCACGAGCTGACGCACGACGAGGGACAGCGAGGTCTTATCGCTCCCGCTCACCTCGCACGTCGCGCGCACTCCGGCGCCGTCGACGACGTCGACCCGCTCCCCCACGCCGATGCGGCGCACGGAGGCTGCGTGACGCCCCTCGGCTCCCCCAAGGGTCGCGCTGTCCCCCACGGACAGCGACTCAAGGGACGGGGTCAGGTCCGAGCCGAGGAAAACGGGCAGCGTCACGGTGCATCACCCCATGAAGGTGTCGCGGAGCTTGTCAAAGAACGAGGCCTGCTGACGATGGGGCTCGACGCGGACCTCACCGCGCACCTTCGCCAGCTCCTCGAGCAGCTCGCGCGACCTGTCGTCGAGTTTCTTGGGGATCTGAACGTCCACGTGCACGTGCATCAAGCCGCGGCCCGAGCGCTGCAGGTGACCGACGCCCAGGCCCTCCAGAACGATGTCGTCGTTGGGCTGCGTGCCCGGGTTGATCGTCACGGTCTTCTTACCGTCGAGAGTCTCCAGCTCGAAGTCGGTACCCAGCGCCGCCGTGGTCATCGGGATCGTAATCCACGTGTGCAGGTCGTCGCCTCGGCGATCGAACACGGGGTGCTTCTTCTCGCGGATCAGCAGGTACAGGTCACCGTTCGGGCCGCCGCCCGGGCCGACCTCGGCCTCGCCGCTGACGCGGATCTGGGTACCCTCGCTGGCACCGGCCGGGATGTTGATGTTGAGGGTGCGGCGAGTACGCACGCGGCCCGCTCCCGAGCACTCGGCACACGGGGTCGCAATCGTGTTGCCGTATCCCTGACACGACGGGCAGGGCGCCTGCGTCTGCATACGGCCGAAGAGCGAGTTCTGAATCTGGGTGACAAAGCCCGAGCCGTGGCAGGTGGTGCACTGCGTGGGCGACGTGCCCGGCTGGCACATCGAGCCGTTGCAGGCGTCGCACAGGACGTGGGTGTCGAAAGAGACCTCCTTGGCGGCACCGAAGGCGGCGTCCTCCAGCGTGATGTCGACGACCACCTGCTTGTCCTTGCCGCGACGCACGCGGGAAGCCGGGCCAGCAGCCGAGGCACCAAAGCCGCCACTGAACATGGCCTCGAAGATGTCGGAGAATCCACCAAAGCCGGCACCCGCACCCGCGCCACCGCCGCGCAGAGCATCAGGACCACCGATGTCGTACATCTGGCGCTTCTCGGGATCCGAGAGCGTCTCATAGGCAACGGACAGCTCCTTGAAGGCTTCCTCGGAGTCGGCTCCCGCGTAGTCGGGGTGAAGCTTACGCGCGAGCTTGCGGTAGGCCTTCTTAATCTCGTCCTGGCTGGCGTCACGGGCGACACCGAGAACCTCGTAGTAGTCTCTCACGGCTGTTCTTTCTTCTCGTGGGGGATGGTCATCAACGTCTG
Source organism: Schaalia odontolytica (assembly GCA_958415245.1). Classification (GTDB taxonomy): domain Bacteria; phylum Actinomycetota; class Actinomycetes; order Actinomycetales; family Actinomycetaceae; genus Pauljensenia; species Pauljensenia odontolytica_D. The sequence goes on from CATYYP010000078.1 coordinate 4,019, forward strand.
TGAGGCGGTTTAGCCGCCGTGCTGGGAGGCCAGGTATCGCGACAGGTAGGCGGCGACTGCTCGCACGGAGCTCATGGTGCGCGCGTAATCCATGCGCATGGGGCCAACGATGCCGAGGTGCGCTGATCCGACGGAGTCGTCGGCGCCGGCACGGTACGTGCCCGTGACGACGGCGGCTTCCGCCAGGCCGTCGTGGGGATTCTCGGCGCCGATACTCACGTGCACGTCAGCGCCCGGGTCGGCCTCAGCGAAGAGACGCATGAGGACAACCTGCTCCTCGAGAGCGTCGAGGACGGGGGCAATGTCGTGAAAGTCGAGGGCTCCGCGAGCCAGGTTCGCGGCGCCCGCGACAACGATCTTCGACTCGCTCTGTCCGCTCAGGACGTCCGTGAGGGCCGCACCGATCGCAGCAACCGTCCCCACCAGCTCGGGCCGGGCCGAGGCCGTGGCCTCGTCGACGCAGGCCTGCACGGTCGCAGAAGTCGCACCGTCGCAGTGGTGACGCAGGTGTTCGCGCACCTCGCGCAGCTGCCCATCGTCGAGGGGCGCGTGAAGAGTGAGGCTACGCTCCCCAACCTCGCCGTCCGTGGTGATGACGACGACCAGGACGCGACCGGGAGCCAGAGCGACGACCTCTAGGTGCTTGAGGACGCGCACGCGCGCACCCGGGTACTGCACGAGGGCGACCTGGTGCGTCACCTGGGCGAGGAGACGAACGGAGCGCTCCACGACGTCGTCGATATCAACGGACTCGGCCAGGAAGGTCTCGAGGGCGTGGCGTTCCGGCCCGCTCATCGGCTTGAGTTCGGCGAGTCGATCGACGAACACGCGGTAGCCGCGGTCGGTCGGCACACGCCCCGCCGAGGTGTGGGGCTGATAGATGAGGCCAGCTTCCTCCAGCACCGCCATGTCATTGCGGATGGTCGCGGATGAGACACCGAGGCCTCCGGCGGCGATCGCCTTAGAGCCGACGGGTTCGCGGGTGGCCACGTACTGGGTGACGATGGCGCGCAGGACGTCGAGCCTGCGGTTTTGTGCGCTGTTGCGTGTCATGCCATCTCCTCCCGTTCTGGCACTCCTACTTCCTGAGTGCCAATGCTACTCCTCGCAGCCAATCGGGGGCGACACGAGGGCCGCGCCAGGTGTGCGCCGAGCGCGAACCTCACACTGGGCTGACGGCAGTCATTGCGCCCAGGGCACGGTCACGAAGTCGATGAGTTCCTCGACCCGCCCCAGCAGCGCCGGCTCAAGGTCTCGGTAGGTACGCACGGTGGACAGGATCCGCTTCCACCCCATGGCGATGTCACGCTGATCGGCGTGCGGCCAGCCGAGAGCCTCGAGGGTTCCATGCTTGATATCGATGCCGCGCGGAACGTCGGGCCAGCGCTCAAGGCCGACACGGGCGGGCTTCACCGCCTGCCAGATGTCGACGAACGGGTGGCCGAGCACGAGGACCGCGCCCGGCCAGCGCGCCGACACCGCCTCGGCGATGCGCGACTCCTTCGAACCGGGAACCATGTGGTCGACAAGGACGCCCGCACGCGCGGTGTCCGTCGGGTCAAAAACCTCCAGGATCGCCTCAAGGTTGTCAACGCCCTCGAGAAGCTGCACGGCGATCCCGGCCTCGGCCAGGTCCTCGCCCCACACGTGCTGGACGAGCTCCGCGTCGTGGCGCCCCTCGACCCAGATGCGCGAGCGCTTAGCGACCTTGGGACCGCTCGACGCGGGAGCGAAAGATCCGGAGTTCGTGATACGCCGCCCCGACGCGCTCACCTGAGCACCCGGCGAGGCCTGGGTGGGAGCTGGGCGCGGAGGCAGCGCCTCGATGGGGTGACCCTCGAGCCAGAAGCCGGGTCCAAGGGGGAAGGAGCGACGCACTCCTCGGCGATCTTCGAGTTCGACGAGGTGAATACCGCCAGACTTCTCCACGCGCGTCACTGCGCCAACCCAGCCCGAGGCCACATCCTCGAGGACCATGCCGATCTCGACGTGGACGGCCTGCGAACGCGGACGCCGCGCTCCCGGCCCGTCGCGATGCGGGTCGTGGGCGAAAATGTTGCGGCCGTAGGGGTCTGAGCTATTCACCCGGCATACTCTAGCGGCACGAGAATCAGTGCAGGCTCACGACACGAATGAGCATCGACACGAGAGCGGCCAGGATCCACGAGGAGACCGAGCCGATCAGGAACTCTTCGGCCTTCTCGCCCGTCGAGTCCTGCGAGATCTCGGGGAATCGAATGACACCCTTGGCGGCAACGACAGCCGCGATCGCAACCTCTGCGCCAGCGCCGGCCAGGACGATGATGAGCAGACGCTCGAGCGGCCCGATCCAGCGCCCGCCACGCAGAGCCGTCACGCCCTCTTCCTCCGCCTGCGCGCCCAAGACGGGTAGTGCACCGGAGATGACTTCGGGTTCCGCGGACTCCTCCGCGTCATCGTCGCCACCTTCCGCGGCCACCACCGGCATCGCCGGAAGGACGGGAGCGTTGATCCACCCGGGGACCGGATCGGAGGCACGACCACGCGCGCACTGCAAAATCGCCGTAATCAGGTGATTCACAGGACCCGTCACAAGGAAGAGAACCGCGATGATCAGGTCCATGGGGCGCCCTGAGCGCAGCGAGAGCAGAGGGAAGTTCAACGGATCCAGGCTCAGCAGCGCGACGAAGCCGACGGATGCCAATGCCCAGCGAGCGAGAACGCCGCGCGCCGACGGATCGACAAGGTCCCACGCGAACCACACGATCGCGAGAGTCGCGCCGATCGCGTTCGCGACGGCACTCACTCCCAGGATGAACCAGGAGTAGCAGATCACTGCGAGGAGCAGCGTCAAAAAGAGCGACAGGCGTCGCGACCAGCGGCGCGGGTCAGAGGTGAGAAGTACGGTCTGCTCCGAGGCGGCGATGCCCAGGAGAAGAACTTCATGCACGAGCGGCCTCCGCGATGATGAGTGAAGACTGAATGAGCCCCGCCCCCGTGCCCCGGGCGAAGTCGGAGATGGCCTGCTGCGACAGCTTCTCGACGCGGGCGATCTCCACCTGCGTCTTACCCAGCAGCAGCGAGGCTGTGATGCGACGATGACGCGCCGACAGCTTGAGAATCGAATGATCGCGCAGGCTCAGCATGGCGTTGATGCAGGTCTGGCAGTGCGAGGAGAATTCGGATTCGACGGACGCATGCGCCATAAACCACGTGCGAATGAACGGGTTGGAGGAATCCTGCACATCGTGCGCGCGATTGATCGCGGCTCGGGCCGCCCACCACGCGGATCCATCCTGAAGAGCCGCCGACTCTGCGCCGCGACCACGGGCCGGAGCCTGGCGATGCACGCCCGACGCAAACTCCTCAATCCGACCGGCACCAATGCCGAAGCGCAGCTGAAGCTGCGGAGGAAGGAGAAGCTGCGCACGCAGCGTCAGGAGGAGAGCATCCTCGAGCGTGTAGGCAACCGCCTGGAACTCGTCACCCACCGTCGGGTACGGAGCCTGCAGGAGAGCCAGCCCCTCACTGGCCCGCTCCAAGGCTGCTTCAAAGATTCTCTGAGCGTCTGCACGATTGGTCAACGTACGAGAGCCCACGATGTCAGCAATGACAGCGTATCGCAGAGTCACAATACCACACTTTTCCTTGTATCTGACCCTCCACAAGCCCTCTCAAGGAGACGGCCAGCAGACAGCACGGCTTCACATGACATACCTAGGCAAACATATTTCAACCATGATGTCAACAGTATTGCCACGTAATCCAAGCTTGTCACATTCACAGTACCTAATCATTTATGAATACCTCATAAAAGTATCCACACTTTCACTTGTATAGAGA
>CATYYP010000079.1 GCA_958415245.1 Schaalia odontolytica
GGAAAACTCCGGCGCCCGCGCGATGCTGGTGCTCAGGGTTTCTGAGCTCGACCAGGTCGATGGCCTGGTCATCCCGGGCGGCGAGTCGACGACCATGTCGAACCTCCTGCTCTCCTTCGGTCTGTTTGACACGCTCAACGATCGGATCGCGTCCGGCCTGCCGGTCTACGGCACGTGCGCGGGCATGATTATGCTCGCGTCGTCGATCCTGGATGGACGTGAGGACCAGCGTTCTTTCGGTGCACTCGACATGGTCGTGCGCCGTAACGCCTTCGGTCGTCAGGTCGACTCTTACGAGGAGGACCTGGACGTCGAGGGTCTCGAGGGTGGTCCCTTCCATGCCGTGTTCATTCGCGCCCCGTGGGTCGAGTCGGTGGGCGAGGATGTTGAGGTGATCGCGCGCGCCGGCAACAGTGCCGACGGCCCGATCGTCGGCGTGCGCCGCGGCAACGTCATGGCGACGTCGTTCCACCCCGAGGTGGGTGGAGACGATCGGATCCACGCGATGTTTGTCGATATGGTGGCGCGCGCCTGATGCGCGTCATGGGCATCGACCCGGGCCTGACGCGCTGCGGCCTCGGCGTTGTTGACGTCGATGCGTCGCGGCGCGCCTCGCTCGTGTACGTTGGTGTCGCCCGTAGCGATAAGGACCTGGCGACGCACTTCCGGCTGCGCACGATCGCGGACGCGATCGATAGCGTCATCGAACGCTATGCGCCGGAGGTCGTCGCCATCGAACGCGTCTTCGCGCAGGACAACCTCCAGTCGGTGACCACGACGATGCAGGTCATGGGCGCGGCGATGACGTGCGTGGGGCGCGCCGGACTGCCGATGGCCGTTCATACGCCCTCCGAGGTGAAGTCCGCCGTCTCCGGCAACGGCAACGCGGACAAGGCGCAGGTGCAGGCTATGGTCGCGCGCATCCTCGGCCTCGCCAAGGCTCCTAAGCCCGCGGACGCCGCGGACGCTCTTGCCATTGCGATCACGCACGCGTGGCGGGGGACAGGCTTGCTCGGCGCCCCCGAGGACTCGTCGGTCGCCGTCTCGATCTCGGGTCGCCTGACCGCTCGCGGATCCATGACGCCCGCCCAAAAGGCGTGGGCCGAGGCCCAGGCCGCGCAACGCCGAACGGGTGCCGTCGATCCGAGGCGTAGGCGCGGCTAGAATCGTACATATGTTCGCCCGCATGCGCGGGCGACCCATGAACGAAAGGAACGCAGTGATCTCCATTCTGCGCGGCACAGTCGCGAGCGTCGGCCTCGACCACATCGATATCGTGGTGGGAGGCATCGGCTTCCGCGTGCACGTGACGCCCGCCTTCGCGCAGGGCGCCTCGCGCGATCAGGAGATGACCGTGTTCACGTCGATGATCGTGCGCGAAGATTCGATGACGCTGTACGGTTTCGAGTCCGCCGATGAGCGGGATGTGTTCACGAAGCTGCTGTCGGTGTCGGGCATCGGCCCGAAGATCGCACTCGCCGCACTTGCAGTCTTGCGCCCCGACGACCTGCGCCGCGCGGTACGCGACCAGGACCTGACTGCGCTGCAGCGGATCCCGGGCGTGGGCAAGAAGTCCGCACAGCGCATGGCCCTGGAAATCGGCGACAAGCTGGGCACCCCGGCAGCGCTGCCGGGCGGCGAAACCGCCGCCGCCCCCGCGCCCACCGAGGATGCCGTGGCCTCCGAGGTCAGCGCAGCCCTGGTCGGCCTGGGATGGTCCGAGGCGCAGGCTGCCAAGGCCATCGAGAAGCTCGCGGGCAGTGGTCTTGGCGCATCCGACATGCTGCGCGCCGCCCTCGTGACGCTGGGAGGCGGACGTGGCTGATCAGATGGATTCCGGTTTCGACGTTGATGCGATGCGCATCGTGGCCCCCGACGCTGGGGAACTCGAGCGGGCAGCCGAGGCCGCGCTGCGCCCCAAGAAGCTCTCGGAGTTCGTGGGCCAGCGCGTCGTGCGAGGCCAGCTGCAGCTCGTGCTTGACGCCGCGCGGATGCGTTCGGCCAGCCCCGACCACGTCCTGCTTGCGGGCCCTCCGGGACTCGGCAAGACGACGCTGGCAATGATCATCGCCGCCGAGATGGGAACGTCCCTGCGACTGACCTCCGGCCCCGCGATCCAGCACGCTGGTGACCTTGCCGCGATTCTTTCCGGCCTCCAAGAGGGCGACATCCTCTTCATCGATGAGATCCACCGCCTCGCGCGCACTGCCGAGGAAATGCTGTACCTGGCGATGGAGGATTTCCGCGTCGACGTCGTCGTGGGTAAGGGACCGGGCGCGACCTCGATTCCGCTGACCCTGCCGCCTTTCACCGTCGTCGGCGCGACGACGCGTTCGGGCCTGCTCCCCGCGCCGCTGCGCGACCGCTTCGGCTTCACCGCCCATCTCGAGTTCTACGAGACCGATGAGCTCCAGTCGGTGGTCACCCGTTCCGCCTCGCTGCTGGGTTCGCCCATTGACGCGCAGGCCGCCCACGAGATCGCCTCGCGTTCGCGTGGAACGCCTCGTATCGCGAACCGCCTCCTGCGCCGCGTCGTCGACTACGCCCAGGTGCATGGCGACGGGCAGCTGACCCTCGAGGCCGCGCGCGGTGCCCTCGAGCTCTTCGAAGTTGACCCCTCCGGCCTCGACCGACTCGACCGCGCGGTCCTCGAGGCCATCTGTCGCCGTTTCGCCGGTGGTCCCGTCGGCCTCACGACCCTGTCGGTGACGATCGGCGAGGAAGCAGAAACCGTCGAAACGGTCGCGGAACCCTACCTCGTGCGCGAAGGCTTTCTCGTGCGCACCAACCGCGGACGCATGGCAACCCCCAAGGCGTGGGCCCACCTCGGCCTCACTCCGCCCGCGCCGGACGGCGCTCTCTTCGACTAGGGGAGTGGGCCTCGTCCCCATCTGTGCTGGCCGCGGGTGACGCGTGGTGTCAAAACGTCTCAGGAGGCGTCTTGCGCCGCGCCACACCTTGATCACTTAGGCTAAAACCTTGCTCGGGCATTAGACTGGCAAAGTGCGCTCGAAGCGCTAGACCGTCATCGAAAGTGAATCAGCCTTTATGAACAACCTAACCTTGCTCGCCCTGAGTGCCGTCGCCATCTTGTTCATGGTGTGGACAACGCGCTCCCGCAAGAAGCAAATGGAGAAGATGGAGCAGGACCAGCGTGAGCAGCTTGCGTCCGTCACTCCTGGCACGTGGGTTCGTACCCGCGGGGGATTCTGGGGCCGTTTCGTGGACCTGGACGGCGACATCGTCGTTCTGGAGACCACCGATGGTCACGAGATGTACTGGGAACGCTACGTGATCGCCGAGATCGGTGGCCAGCCGCCGCTCGCTGACGCGGAGCAGGCTGTAGCGGACGCCGACGAGGTGGAGACTGTCGAGGAGGACGCATCCGTCCTCGGCCTCGATCAGGAAGACGCCCAGTCTTTTGACGTGCGTGACACCGACGAGCAGCAGAAGTAACTCAAGGCTGAACGGAAAGTAGAACCGTGGCATCACACAAGCGACGCCCCGTGCGCGCGCTCGTGACCCTGACCGTCGCCATCGTGGCGGCGTGCGCGGCACTTGCGATCGGGCACCTTGCCAAGGGCGTATCCCCATACCCTGACCTGGCCCTTGACCTCAAGGGTGGTACCCAGCTGATCCTGACACCGACCCCCACGTCGGAGGGACAGCGTGCGATCACCGAGGAGGACATCACGCAGGCGATCGCGATTATTCGTAATCGTATTGACGCCTCCGGCGTGTCCGAGTCCGAGATCTCCTCTCTGGGTAGCTCGAACATTATGGTGTCGATTCCCGGCACCCCGTCCCAGGAACAGCTGGACCTGATCCGTTCGTCCTCGCAGATGAACTTCCGCCCCGTGCTGCGCATTGGGCCCGCGCAGGGCGTTCTCCAGAACCAGCAGCAGCCGCAGGTAGATAACCCTCAGTCGGGCGCGCAGTCCGGCGAACAGAGCGGTGCCCAGTCGGGTGAGCAGTCCGGTGCTCAGTCGGGTGAGCAGAGCGGCGCTGGCGCGGCTGATACGGCTCAGTCCGGCGTCCAGTCCACCGCCCTGGATGAGGCGACCGCTCGCGGCGCTGCCGACGCGGATGGCGACGGCGTCCTGTCCGACACCCCCGCGACGACTCCTGAGAATGCGTCGGATCTCGCCTGGGTGACCGAGCAGGTCATGTACGACTTCATGACGCTCGATTGCTCGGCATCCGCCGATGTGAAGCGTGTCGAGGGGCCCGCCGACAAGCCCTACGCTGCCTGCGACGAGTCCGGCCAGGTCAAGTACATCCTGGGCCCTGTGGCCGTTCCCGGTTCGGATCTGGAGGCTGCGAGCGCTGCCCTCGCAACGAACGGCACCGGACAGTCGACCGGTCAGTGGATTGTCTCGCTGCGGTTCAACCACGACGGTGCCGAGAAGTTCAAGGACACGTCCACGATCCTGTACGGCTACCACGATTCGGACCCCCAGGGCTCGTCCTATCGTGGCAGCCCGGACCGTAACTCGTTCGCGGTCGTTCTCGACGGAACCGTGATTACCGCTCCGTCGATGCAGGCCATCATTACGAATGGTGAGGCGCAGATCAGCGGCAACTTCACCGCGCAGTCTGCGAAAGTGCTGGCTAACCAGCTGCAGTTCGGTTCGCTGCCGCTCAACTTCGAGGTTGAGTCCGAGCAGCAGATCTCTGCGACGATCGGTACAGACCACCTGACCGTTGGCCTGTGGGCGGCCCTCATCGGATTCCTGCTGGTCATCCTCTACCTGATCTGGCAGTACCGCGGCCTCGCGATCATCTCCGCAGGTTCGCTGGTCGTTGCCTCGGTCATCACCTACCTGGTGATCACGCTGCTGTCGTGGGCGATGGGCTACCGTCTCTCGCTGGCAGGCGTCGCCGGTCTGATTATGGCGATTGGCGTCACCACGGACTCGTTCATCGTCTACTTCGAACGTGTTCGAGACGAGGTCCGAGACGGACGACCGCTGCGCGCCGCCGTCGAAGAGGGCTGGGATCGCGCGAAGCGCACCATTCTGGTCTCCGACGCGGTCAACCTGGTCGCGGCCGTGGTCCTCTACCTGCTCGCCGTCGGTGGCGTTCAGGGCTTCGCCTTCACACTCGGTATCACGACAGTTATCGACATCGCGGTGATCTTCCTGTTCACCCACCCGATGATGGAGCTGCTGATCCGGACTCGCTTCTTCGGCGAGGGCCACAAGCTGTCGGGTCTGGACCCTGAGCATTTGGGTGCGAAGAATGCTCTCGTGTACGCGGGTCGCGGACGCGTGGTCGTGCGTGGTGAATCCGCGACGGCGAAGGACAACGACGACGAGGCCGGTGACGGTCTGTCGATTGCCGAGCGCCGCCGTGCCGCCCGCCTCGCCGCTGCGAAGGCCGAGGAAGAGACCGTCGACGATGCTTCAGCCGAAACGACGGATGGCGCCGCAGGCGTGACCGAGGAAGAGGAGAACTGACATGATGAGTTTTGCTCAGTGGGGTAACGCCCTGTACTCGGGCGACAAGTCCTATGCTGTCGTTCCCAAGCGTAAGGTCTTCGTCGGCCTCGCCGCCGCGGTGCTCGTTCTCGGTTTCGCGCTCGTCGCGATCATGGGCCTGAACCGCTCGATTGAGTTCACCGGAGGCTCGCAGTTCGATGTCGCTCACGTGAGCGACCAGAGCGAATCTTTCGCCTCGCGCGCAGTGACCTCCACCGGCCTCGTTGAGGGCGCCCCGAAGGTGACCCGCGTGGGTTCGGACTCGGTCCGAATCCAGACGACGTCCCTGGATTCCGCGCAGACCGCTCAGATGCGCGACGCGCTGGCCAGCGCCTACGGCGTGGATACGACCGAGGTACAGTCCTCTTCGATCGGCCCCTCCTGGGGTTCCTCAGTCACCACTAAGGCCGCTCAGTCGCTCGTCATCTTCATGGCGCTCGTCGCCCTGCTGATGACGGTGTACTTCCGCTCGTGGCGCATGGCAGCGTCTGCGCTGCTCGCGCTTGTGCACGACATCGCCGTCACTATCGGCGTGTTCGCGATCCTGCAGGTCGAGGTGTCGCCCGCGACCGTGATCGGCTTCCTGACGATTCTGGGTTACTCGCTCTATGACACCGTCGTCGTCTTCGACAAGGTGCGCGAGCTGACCTCGGATGTCTACGATCAGAAGCACTACACCTTCGGCGAGTACGTGAACCTTGCGGTCAACCAGACGATGGTTCGCTCGATCAACACCTCGGTTGTGGCGCTTCTCCCTGTTGGTGCGATCCTGATCATCGGTTCCGTTGCCCTGGGCCCGGGTACCCTGGTGGATATCTCGCTGGCCCTGTTCGTCGGTATGATCGCAGGTACCTACTCGTCGATCTTCATCGCGTCGCCGCTTCTGGTGACCTTCCAGGAGCTGTCGGATAAGACCCGCGAGCACAACGCGGCCGTCTACCGGGCACGTCAGGGCCGCCACGCCACTGGCACGCCGGGCGCTTCCGCGTCGGTGAAGGTGGCTCCCATCAAGCCCGGCAAGCGCCTGGGCAACGAGAACCAGCCCAACAGGAAGAAGAATCGTCGATGATCGGTGAGCTTGGCGAGCGCATCGCCACTCTGGTGCGCAGCAACATGCTGGAGATCCCGGATTTTCCGGAACCCGGCGTCCTGTTCCGTGATATCACCGAGCTGTTTGCGAACGGCCCGGCATTCAAGGAACTGGTTGAGCTGATCGGCGCTCGCTACGCGGGTCGCATTGACGCAGTCGCGGGTCTTGAGTCGCGTGGCTTCATCCTCGGTGCCCCCGTGGCCGCCGAGCTTGGCCTCGGAATGCTGACGATCCGCAAGGCTGGCAAGCTGCCCGGCCACGTGATCGGCGTTGACTACGAACTCGAGTACGGCACGGCGCGCATGGAAATGCACCCCGAGTCGGTCCACGAGGGCCAGCGCGTCCTCATTATCGACGACGTGCTCGCAACGGGCGGCACCGCGAACGCGGCGGTGAAGCTGCTGCGTCAGTGCGGCGCGTCCGTTGAGGCCGTGGCCGTTCTCCTGGAACTCGATGCGCTGGGCGGTCGCTCAGTGCTGACGGATGTCACGGTGGAGAGCGCGCTACACCTTTAAGCGTCGTTTCTTGACAACGAGCGGGTTCCGGGATCGCCACGATCCCCGGACCCGCTCGTTCGTCGCTATCATGGGGCCATGAGCAGCGACGACATGACTTCAGGATCCGCACTTCCCGCGGCCGGTTCCCGAGTGCGCTCTGGCCTCGTTTGGTTTGGCTCACGCGGACGCGCCACAATCCCCGAGATTGAGCCGCTTGTGCGCGCCTTGCGGGCGAACCATCCGAAGGCGGACATCAGCGTCGTTGAGCGGGCTTACCGCACTGCCGAGGAACACCACCGCGGGCAAATGCGCAAATCCGGTGAACCGTATATCACCCATCCGGTGGCCGTTGCGACCATCCTGGCGGAGATGGGCATGACGACCCCGACGCTTGTCGCAGCGCTGCTGCATGACACGGTCGAGGACACGGACTACACGCTCGAACAGCTCGCTGCCGAGTATGGCGAGGCGATCGCCAACCTCGTTGATGGCGTCACCAAGCTCGATAAGGTGCACTACGGGGCCGCTGCCCAGTCCGAGACACTGCGCAAGATGCTTGTCGCGATGAGCCGCGATATCCGCGTGCTGCTCATCAAGCTCGGTGACCGCCTGCATAATGCCCGCACGTGGCGGTTCGTGCCCGCCAAGTCGGCGGCAAAAAAGGCGAAGGAGACGCTGGAGATCTACGCGCCCCTCGCTCATCGCCTCGGCATGAATATGGTGAAGTGGGAGCTTGAGGAGCTGTCGTTCAAGACGCTGTACCCGGA